>NZ_NRIQ01000048.1:0-70399 GCF_020224095.1 Enterobacter sp. CCUG 70166 | reverse complement strand
AATCGTGGGGGCAGGTCAGCGTTCGTAAGATAGATTCAAAAGTAACAGGGCTTGTTAATAACATACCGACCAGCAAGGCCGCGCGTTTAGCAATAGCATGGGGTCTGGCCAAATCCCTTTCCGAATCAGGCCTGCTATCTGAAATCGTCGTCGAACGGCTTGCACGCCGCGTACCTAACGTTGTCATGGCACTTCAATTGATTGGAACGGAACAGAAGTGCGCTCTTGCTGCTCGTCGCCTGAAAACATTGGACCCTAAGTATTACGCCACCCTCTATGCCGCACAACTGGAGATGCTTTACTACTTTTTTGAGCCTTTCCTGTCTGAACTCATTAAGAAGGTGCAGTTGGGATTCTATAAGGATTTCGATGCAATTTATAAAGACTTAAAGGGCAAGGAGCATGTTTAAGAGTCTGTTATCAATTCTATTTACGGATATTTTATTTCCTGTTTATATTTTTGCGTGCGCCTCCTTGTTCCTGTGGTTGGTGCCTGACCACTGGGTATTACTAACATTCATTTCTATCATTGTATTTATTATTGTTCATCCGATAATTTTCGGCCACCTTGATAAGTACGATTAAATCATATAAAAAGGATTTTTTTTATGTCAAACCCAGCTTATTTGTTTTTAACAGATGAAAATGGTTCTCCCATGGTTGGCCCTTGCCTTGTGTCAGGGCGTGAAGGTGCAATTGAACTTAAATCGTTCACTCATAATGTCAACATTCCAGTCGACGGAAATACCGGGAAATTAACGGGCACGCGCATACACATGCCCGTCATGTTTCAGAAGGAATTTGATCGTGTAACCCCGATTTTATTTCGGGCGCTGAGTACGGGAAGAATGCTCAAGTCAGCCACTATTAAGATGTATCAAATTAATGAGGCGGGTTTAGAACAGGAATATTTTAATATCCTTCTGGAGAATGTGAAAATAACCTCAATCACACCAGACCTGTATCCCGGCGCAAACACCGGAACACACCTTGAAACGGTTCTTATACGCTACGAGAAAATCACCTGGAAGCATTGTGACGGCAATGTCATCTATAGTGATGCCTGGAATGAGCGAGCAACGTACTGAAACGTGATCCCTGACGCATTTTTGCGCAGTTGAAAATATTTCCATTGTCACATCCGAAAACCTGTGTTTGTATAAATTCTATCAATGATTCCAAACACAGGTCCCCAATGACTTCATCCATCTTCACTTCGACCCTACTAAAAACTGCGCAACCTGCCGCAGTGGTCGTCGTGCGTGTGGTGGTGGTCGTCGGCAATGCGCCGTAGGGACTGGATCAACACACGAATCCAAAACCCCGCCGGCGCAAACCGGGCGGGGTTTTTCGTTTAAGAGCCTCCCCGGAAAGTCGGCCCAGAAGAAAAGGACTGGAGCATGGCAAGTTCGGGCACAACATCCACAAAAACGCGTTTTACAGGCGCGCAGCTGATTGTTCATTTACTGGAACGACAGGGCATCACCACCGTTGCAGGCATCCCGGGTGGGACCGTGCTGCCGCTGTATGATGCGTTAAGCCAAAGCACACAGATCCGCCACGTGCTGGCGCGCCACGAGCAGGGCGCAGGCTTTATCGCTCAGGGCATGGCGCGTACCCAGGGTAAACCAGCGGTCTGTATGGCCTGCAGCGGGCCGGGCGCCACTAACCTGGTGACCGCCATCGCCGATGCGCGCCTCGACTCCATTCCGCTGATCTGCATTACCGGCCAGGTGCCGTCCTCGATGATCGGTACCGATGCGTTCCAGGAAGTGGATACCTACGGTATCTCTATCCCCATCACCAAACATAACTATTTAGTTCGCGATATCAGCGAGCTGCCTCAGGTGATCAGCGATGCGTTTCGCATTGCCCAGTCTGGCCGCCCGGGTCCGGTGTGGATAGACATTCCTAAGGATGTCCAGACCGCAGAAATTGAGATCGACGTGCTGCCGGAGCCGGGCGAGCGTGCCCCGGCGCCGGAATTCAGCGCTGAGAGCGTGCGCGACGCCGCCGCCATGATTAACGCTGCGAAACGCCCGGTGCTCTATCTGGGCGGCGGGGCGATCAACGCCGCGGATGAAATTCGTCAGTTCGCTGAAAAAGCTAATTTACCTACCACCATGACCCTGATGGCGCTCGGCATGCTGCCAAAAGCGCACCCATTGTCTTTAGGGATGCTGGGCATGCACGGCGCGCGCAGCACCAACTACATCCTGCAAGAGGCGGATTTGCTGATTGTTATGGGGGCGCGTTTTGATGACCGGGCGATTGGCAAAACCGAGGAGTTCTGCCCGAACGCCAAAATCATTCATGTGGATATCGACCGCGCCGAGCTGGGTAAAATCAAGCAGCCGCACGTGGCGATTCAGGGCGACGTGGCCGAGGTGCTGGCACAGCTGATCCCACAGACGGAGGCAACCGACCGCGCCGACTGGCGCCAGCTGGTAGCCGATCTGCAACGCGAGTTCCCGGGCGCTATCCCAACCGAGGGCGACCCGCTGAGCCACTATGGCCTTATCAACGCCGTTGCCGCCTGCGTGGATGACAGCGCGATTATCACCACCGACGTCGGCCAGCATCAGATGTGGACCGCCCAGGCGTATCCGCTTAACCGCCCGCGCCAGTGGCTGACCTCCGGCGGCCTTGGCACCATGGGCTTCGGCCTGCCAGCAGCGGTTGGCGCGGCGCTCGCCAACCCGGACCGTAAGGTGATCTGCTTCTCCGGTGACGGCAGCCTGATGATGAACATTCAGGAGATGGCGACGGCAGCCGAAAACCAGTTAGACGTCAAAATCATTCTGATGAACAACGAGGCGCTGGGCCTGGTACACCAGCAGCAGAGCCTGTTCTATAAGCAGGGCGTGTTTGCGGCGACCTATCCGGGGATGATCAACTTCATGCAGATTGCCGCTGGTTTTGGCCTGCACACCTGCGATCTGAACGCCGAAGAAGATGCCCACGCGGCGTTGCAGGATGCGATTTCTCGCCCTGGCCCGGCGCTGATCCACGTGCGTATCGACGCGCAACAAAAAGTGTATCCGATGGTGCCGCCGGGTGCGGCCAATACTGAGATGGTGGGGGAATAAGCCATGCAGAAACAATGTGATAATGTCATTCTGGAACTCACCGTCCGCAACCACCCTGGCGTCATGACCCACGTCTGCGGGCTGTTTGCCCGACGGGCGTTTAACGTGGAAGGCATTCTGTGCCTGCCGATTCAGGGCAGCGAGCACAGCCGCATTTGGCTACTGGTGAACGACGATCAGCGTCTGGAGCAGATGATGGCGCAGATCGACAAGCTGGAAGATGTCACCAAAGTGGCACGCAACCAGTCCGATCCCACCATGTTTAACAAAATTGCGGTGTTTTTCGAGTAAATCACTTAAGGTAAAAGGCTTTTGCCGGATGGCGCTGCGCTTATCCAGCCTGCAAGGACGTTACACGTAGGCCGGATAAGGCGTTTACGCCGCCATCCGGCGTGTTCACGCATCAGGATCAAACCATGACCACCATCGCCCTTATCGACGACCACCTTATCGTCCGCTCCGGCTTTGCCCAGCTTTTAAACCTCGAACCGGATTTTCAGGTCGTGGCCGAGTTTGGCTCCGGTCGCGAGGCGCTGGCGGGCCTGCCGGGACGCGGGGTGCAGGTCTGTATCTGCGACATCTCAATGCCGGATCTCTCCGGGCTGGAGCTGTTAAGCCAGCTGCCGAAAGGGATGGCGACCATTATGCTCTCCGTCCACGACAGCCCGGCGCTGGTCGAGCAGGCGCTCAACGCGGGCGCGCGCGGCTTCCTCTCTAAACGCTGTAGCCCCGACGAGCTGATTGCCGCCGTGCGCACCGTATCCACCGGCGGCTGCTACCTGACGCCCGATATCGCCATCAAGCTGGCGGCGGGACGGCAGGATCCGCTCACCAGGCGCGAGCGTCAGGTGGCAGAGAAACTTGCCCAGGGCATGTCGGTAAAAGAGATTGCCGCGGAGCTGGATCTGTCCCCGAAAACCGTGCATGTTCATCGCGCCAACCTGATGGAAAAACTCAACGTCAGTAACGATGTCGAGCTGGCGCGCCGTATGTTTGACAGCTGGCAATGAGTCCCGTTTTTTCACGGCTGATCGCCGTCGTCGCCAGCTTTTTTATCTTCTCCGCCGCATGGTTCTGCCTGTGGAGCATCAGCCTGCATCTGGTGGAACGCCCGGAGCTGGCGGTGCTGCTGTTCCCCTTTGGCCTGCGTCTGGGACTGATGCTTCAGTGCCCGCGCGGATACTGGCCCGTTTTGCTCGGTGCAGAGTGGCTGATGCTGATCTGGCTGGCGCAGGAAGTGGCGCTGGCGCATCTGCCTTTATTGATGACCGGAAGCCTGCTTACGCTTCTCCCGGTCGCCCTGATTTCCCGCTACCGTCACCAGCGCGACTGGCGCACGCTGCTGCGTCAGGGGGCGGCGCTGATTGCCGCCGCGCTGCTGCAGTCGCTTCCGTGGGTCGGCGAGAAGGAGATGCTCAACGCCCTGCTGCTGACCCTCACCGGCGGCCTGACGCTGGCACCGACCTGCCTCGTTTTCTGGCACTACCTCACCAGCACCGTCTGGCAGCCGCTCGGCCCGGCGCTGGTCTCCCAGCCGGTGAACTGGCGCGCCCGGCACCTGATCTGGTATCTGCTGCTGTTTGTGGTGAGCCTGTGGTTGCAGCTTGGTCTGCCCGCTGAATTATCACGCTTCACGCCGTTTTGTCTGGCGCTGCCGATCATCGCCCTCGCCTGGCACTACGGCTGGCAGGGGGCGCTGATCGCGACCCTAATGAACGCCATCGCGCTGATCGCCAGCCAGACCTGGCACGATCATCCGGTAGATCTGCTGCTCTCGCTGCTGGCCCAGAGCCTGACCGGGCTGCTGCTGGGGGCGGGCATCCAGCGCCTGCGCGAGCTGAACCAGTCTCTGCAAGCCGAGCTGGCGCGCAATCGCCGTCTGGCGGAGCGTCTGCTGGAGACGGAAGAGAGCGTGCGCCAGGAGGTTGCCCGCGAGCTGCACGATGACATCGGCCAGACCATCACTGCCATCCGCACCCAGGCGGGCATTGTCCAGCGCCTGGCGGCAGAAAACGCGGGTGTGAAGCAGGGCGGGGCGCATATCGAACAGCTTTCGCTGGGTGTCTATGACTCCGTTCGCCGCCTGTTAGGGCGGCTGCGCCCGCGCCAGCTTGACGATCTGTCCCTGGAGCAGGCGGTGCGTTCCCTGATGCGCGAGATGGAGCTGGAAAGCCGCGGGATAGTCAGCCATCTCGACTGGCGCATCAATGAAGCTACCCTGAGCGAAGGTCAGCGTGTGACGCTGTTCCGCGTCTGTCAGGAGGGGCTGAACAACATCGTCAAACACGCCAGTGCCAGCGCGGTCACGATCCAGGGCTGGCAGCAGGACGAGCGCCTGATGCTGGTGATTGAAGACGACGGCTGCGGCCTGCCGCCGGGATCCGGCCAACAGGGCTTTGGCCTGGCGGGCATGCGCGAGCGCGTGAAGGCGATCGGCGGCACGCTGACAATCTCCTGCACCCACGGGACGCGCGTCAGCGTCAGTTTGCCGTTAAGGACGCACCATGTTTAAAACCCCCGCCAGCGCCGCCCCGCTAGGCAACAAAGCGGAAATCGACGCCCGCTATCGCTACTGGCGACGTCATATCCTGGTCACTATCTGGCTCGGCTACGCGCTGTTCTACTTCACCCGCAAAAGCTTCAACGCCGCCGCGCCGGAGATCCTCGCCAGCGGCGTGATGGCGCGCACCGATATCGGCCTGCTGGCGACGCTGTTTTACATCACCTACGGTCTGTCGAAGTTCTTCTCCGGCATCGTCAGCGACCGCTCCAATGCGCGCTATTTCATGGGCGTTGGGCTGATCGCCACCGGCGTGGTGAACATCCTGTTTGGCTTCTCGACGTCGCTGTGGGCCTTCGCCCTGCTGTGGGCGCTGAACGCCTTTTTCCAGGGCTGGGGCGCGCCGGTCTGCGCCCGCCTGCTCACCGCCTGGTACTCACGCAACGAGCGCGGCGGCTGGTGGGCGATATGGAATACCGCGCATAACGTTGGCGGAGCGCTGATCCCGATGGTGGTGGGGGCTGCCGCGCTGCACTACGGCTGGCGTGCGGGGATGATGATTGCCGGTAGCCTCGCGATTGTCGCCGGGCTGTTCCTCTGCTGGCGCCTGCGCGACAGGCCGCAAACCGTCGGCCTTCCACCGGTGGGCGACTGGCGGCACGACGAGATGGAGATCGCCCAGCAGCAGGAGGGGGCCGGGCTGTCCCGCCAGCAGATCCTCACCAAATACGTGCTGAAAAACCCCTACATCTGGCTGCTGTCGCTCTGCTACGTGCTGGTCTACGTGGTGCGCGCGGCCATCAACGACTGGGGCAACCTGTACATGTCCGAGACGCTCGGTGTGGATCTGGTGACCGCCAACTCGGCGGTGACCATGTTTGAACTGGGCGGGTTTATCGGCGCGCTGGTGGCGGGCTGGGGCTCGGACAAGCTCTTCAACGGCAACCGCGGGCCGATGAACCTGATTTTCGCCGCCGGAATTTTGCTCTCCGTCGGCTCGCTGTGGCTGATGCCGTTCGCCAGCTACGTGATGCAGGCGGCGTGCTTCTTCACCATCGGTTTTTTCGTCTTTGGCCCGCAGATGCTGATCGGCATGGCGGCGGCAGAGTGCTCCCACAAAGAGGCGGCAGGCGCGGCGACGGGCTTTGTCGGGCTGTTTGCCTACCTCGGCGCATCGCTCTCCGGCTGGCCGCTGGCGCGGGTGATCGACATCTGGCACTGGAGCGGGTTCTTCGCGGTGATCGCCATCGCGGCGGGCATCTCCGCCCTGCTGTTGCTGCCGTTTTTGCACGCGCAGGCACCGCGCGAAGCGTGACGCGCCTCACCTTTTGCTGTCGAGTCGCGCAAAACTAAGAAATTTTCCCGGTTTCACCTGGACGCTGTCTCAGGCATCTCTCCTGGCTGGTTTTTACAATGCTGCAAAAATCAGCTCAGGAGTAACTCAGTCATGCTGGCCTTCTTAAATCAGGTGCGCAAGCCGACCCTGGATCTGCCGCTCGACGTGCGGCGCAAAATGTGGTTCAAACCGTTCATGCAGTCCTATCTGGTGGTCTTCATCGGCTACCTGACTATGTACCTGATCCGCAAAAACTTTAACATCGCGCAGAACGACATGATCTCGACCTACGGGCTGAGCATGACGCAGTTGGGGATGATTGGCCTGGGCTTCTCCATCACCTATGGCGTGGGGAAAACTGTCGTTTCCTACTATGCGGACGGCAAAAACACCAAGCAGTTCCTGCCGTTTATGCTGATCCTCTCTGCCATCTGTATGCTCGGCTTCAGCGCCAGCATGGGCGCGGGCTCCGTCAGCCTGTTCCTGATGATCGTCTTTTACGCCCTGAGCGGTTTCTTCCAGAGCACCGGCGGGTCGTGCAGCTACTCCACCATCACCAAATGGACGCCGCGCCGCAAGCGGGGGTCGTACCTCGGCATGTGGAACATCTCCCACAACCTCGGCGGAGCGGGTGCGGCAGGCGTGGCGCTGTTCGGCGCGAACTACCTGTTCGACGGCCACGTCATCGGCATGTTTATCTTCCCGTCGATTATTGCCCTGATTGTTGGCTTTATCGGCCTGCGCTACGGCAGCGATTCCCCGGAGTCGTACGGCCTCGGCAAAGCCGAAGAGCTGTTCGGGGAAGAGATCAGCGAAGAGGACAAAGAGACCGAAGAAAACGAGATGTCCAAATGGCAGATCTTTGTTGAGTACGTGCTGAAAAACAAAGTGATTTGGCTGCTCTGTTTCTCGAACATCTTCCTGTACGTGGTGCGCATTGGTATCGACCAGTGGTCCACAGTGTATGCCTTCCAGGAGCTGAAGCTTTCTAAAGAAGTGGCGATTCAGGGCTTCACCCTGTTTGAAGTGGGCGCGCTGGTCGGCACGCTGCTGTGGGGATGGCTCTCCGACCTCGCCAATGGCCGCCGCGCGCTGGTGGCCTGCGTCGCGCTGGCGCTGATTATCGCCACCCTTGGCGTCTACCAGCACGCCAGCAACCAGTACATTTACCTGGCGTCCCTGTTCGCGCTCGGCTTCCTGGTGTTTGGTCCGCAATTACTGATCGGTGTGGCGGCAGTGGGCTTCGTCCCGAAAAAAGCGATCGGCGCCGCCGATGGGATTAAGGGCACCTTCGCCTACCTGATCGGCGACAGCTTCGCCAAGCTGGGCCTGGGGATGATCGCCGACGGCACGCCGATTTTCGGCCTTACCGGCTGGGCGGGCACCTTCGCCGCGCTGGATGCCGCCGCGATTGGCTGTATCGTCCTGATGGCGATGGTTGCGGTGCTGGAAGAGCGTAAGATCCGCCGTGAGAATCGTGCGCAGAAATTAAAAGTAGCCTGAGTGTGCAGGTAACTTCTTTGCCCGGTGTGTGATGCCGGGCTTTTTTATTTTGCACGGCCTACCTTTACTCCGCTTTACACACTCGCTCCTCTCTATGCTCTACAGTGTTTTTGCTGCCGCCTTTCGTGCAGCCTTAGCCCTTTTGCTAACGGAGAGCTTGCATGTTAACCCGACGATTGTCCTGCCTTGCGCTGCTGATGGCGCTGGCGTCCCCCGCAATGGCCGCGGATGCCCCCACCTACGGCGAGAAGCTGGAAGGTTTTGACTACGGCTGGCCGGTAAAACACTTTACCTTTACCTCGCAGAACCAGTCTCTGGATATGGCTTACCTGGACGTGAAACCGGAAAAACCCAACGGCCGCACCGTGGTGCTGATGCACGGCAAAAACTTCTGTGCTGGCACCTGGGACGGCACTATCCGCGCGCTGTCGGCCGGTGGCTATCGCGTGATCGCCCCTGACCAGATTGGTTTTTGTAAATCCACCAAGCCGGAGCATTACCAGTACACCTTCCAGCAGCTGGCGGATAACACCCACGCGCTGCTGAAAACGCTGGGCGTCGAGCGCGTGACGGTTATAGGACATTCGACCGGCGGCATGCTGGCAACCCGCTATGCGTTGATGTGGCCGCAGCAGGTGGAGCAGCTGGTGATGGTAAACCCGATTGGTCTGGAAGACTGGAAAGCGCGCGGCGTGCCGCATATTACGGTCGACCAGTGGTACCAGCGCGAGCTGAAAGTTAGCGCCGACGGTATTCGTCAGTACGAGAAAAACACCTACTACGCCGGGGACTGGAAGCCGGAGTACGAGCGCTGGGTCACCATGCTCGCCGGGCTGAACAACGGGCCGGGTAAAGCGCGCGTGGCGTGGAACTCGGCGCTGCTCTACGACATGATTTATACCCAGCCGGTTGTCTATGAATTTAGCGAGCTGAAGATGCCGGTATTATTGATGATCGGCACGAAGGACAATACCGCCATCGGGAAAGATCTCGCCCCACCGGAGATCCGCAAGACGCTCGGCAATTACGCGGTGCTGGGCAAAGAGACGGCGAAGCGCATTCCGCACGCGACGCTGGTCGAGTTTAACGACATGGGCCACGCGCCGCAGATGCAGGATCCTGAACGTTTCCACGACGCGCTGCTGAAAGGGCTTCAGGCGCGCTGACGGGTCTCCAGCAACAGCCCGCGCAGCCACGCCTGCGCGGGATTGCTTTCATCGCAATTATCCAGCTTTTTTCGGTTCACTATTCTGGCCGTTCCCGCTGTTGACGCGCTGCGTTTCCCGCTATGATGGGCGGCTAGTCTAAGGAGAACGCATGGTCTGGATAATGCTGGCAACGCTTGCCGTGGTATTTGTGGTTGGATTTCGTGTCCTGACCTCAGACTCCCGCCGCGCCATCAAACGTTTAAGCGAGCGGCTGGGCATCACCCCGATGCCAGTCGAGTCGATGATCGATCAGTTCGGTAAAACGCCGGGCAATGAGTTTATCCGCTACCTTGAGCGCCCCGACGAGGCACATCTGCAAAATGCGGCGCAGGTGCTGCTCATCTGGCAGGTCTGCATTGTCGACGGCAGTGAAGAGAATCTGCATACCTGGCACCGTATGCTGCGTAAAGCCCGCCTTGCCGCCCCCATTACCGATGCGCAAATTCGACTGGCACTTGGCTTTATGCGCGAAATGGAGCCCGATCCGCAGGAGCTGAACGCCTTCCAGCTGCGCTATAACCAGCTATTTCTGCCGGAAGAAGGTGTGTTTTATCTGCACTGATCCCCTCTAAAGCCACAAAAGTTGTCAAATCGTTAAATTCGTCACACTTTTGATGATAAACTGCGCGACTTTTCCGCACGTTTTTATCTCAGGTGATGCCATGACAGAACATATCCAGCCCACGACTACGCCGCAGGCCAAAGAGGTGTCTCGCCCCAACTGGTCGGCGGTTTTCTCCGTGGCATTTTGCGTCGCCTGCCTGATCACCGTTGAGTTTCTGCCGGTCAGCCTGCTGACGCCGATGGCGCAGGATCTGGGCATTTCCGAAGGCGTGGCGGGGCAGTCCGTTACCGTCACCGCCTTTGTGGCGATGTTCGCCAGCCTGTTTATCACCCAGGCGATTGGCACCATTGACCGTCGTAAAGTGGTCATCCTGTTCAGCGTGCTGCTGACGCTCTCCTGCCTGCTGGTCTCTTTCGCTGAAAGCTTCACCCTGCTGCTGCTGGGTCGCGCCTGCCTGGGGCTGGGGTTAGGCGGCTTCTGGGCGATGTCGGCCTCGCTGACCATGCGCCTGGTGCCCGCGCGCACCGTGCCAAAAGCGCTGTCCGTTATCTTCGGCGCGGTCTCTATTGCGCTGGTGATTGCCGCGCCGCTGGGCAGCTTCCTTGGTGGGATTATCGGCTGGCGTAACGTCTTTAACGCGGCGGCAGTAATGGGCGTGCTGTGCATTATCTGGGTGTGGAAAGCGCTACCGTCTCTGCCGGGTGAAGCGGCGCACCACAAACAGAACATGTTCGCGCTGCTCAAGCGTCCGGGCGTGCTGGCGGGGATGACCGCCATCTTCATGGCCTTTGCCGGGCAGTTTGCCTTCTTTACCTATATTCGCCCGGTGTATATGACCATGGCGGGCTTTGACGTGGATGGCCTGACGCTGGTGCTGCTGAGCTTCGGTATCGCCAGCTTCGTCGGCACCTCACTGTCGTCTCAGTTCCTGAAGCGCTCCCTGAAGGTGGCGCTGGCGGGTGCGCCGCTGGTGCTGGCGATCAGTGCCGCGGTGCTGGTGCTGTGGGGCAGCGACAAGTGGGTCGCATCGGCGATTGCGATTGTCTGGGGCTTTGCCTTTGCGCTGGTGCCGGTGGGCTGGTCGACGTGGATCACCCGCTCGCTTGCCGATCAGGCGGAAAAAGCCGGGTCGATTCAGGTGGCGGTGATCCAGCTGGCGAACACCTGCGGCGCGGCGGTGGGCGGCGTAGCGCTCGACCATCTGGGGCTGACGTCACCGCTGGTGATCTCCGGTACGCTGATGCTGCTGACCGCGCTGCTGGTGGCGGGGAAGGTTAAGGCGAAGTAGTCAATTCTCCCCTCACCCTAACCCTCTCCCCATAGGGGAGAGGGGACTGCTCGGTGCTGTCTTTTCACCCTCGCCCCTTTGGGGAGAGGGCCGGGGTGAGGGGACATTCGCTTAAGCCGATGCCTTAACCCTTCTGCGTGAATCCATCGAAATCAGCACCACCGACGACACAATCAGCAGCGTTCCCAGCCAGTCCGGCAGGGTGAATGCCACCCCCAGCAAAACCACCGACAGCAGCGCGCTGCTCAGGGGTTCGGCGCAGCTCAAAATGCTTGCCTTCGGCCCGCCGATCATCTGCGCGCCCTTCAGATACAGGCTGAACGTCAGCGCGGTGCCAATCACCACCAGGTAGAAAAACGCCAGCAGCAGGCCGCCGTCAATGGCGAAGGTGGTGCCGCGTCCGGCGTAGAACGGCGTCAGCATTAGTCCCGCAATCAACATACTCCAGCCGACAATCGGCAGCGTGCCGTAGCGGGCGATAAGCGTTGATGGATAGGTGGTGTAAAACGCCGCGGCAAACGCCGAGGCGATACCGAAGAACAGTGCGGCAGGCGAGATGGAGAGCGACGTCGGATCGCCGTGGGTCACCAGCAGGAAGGTACCCACAAGCGATGTCAAAATCGCGGATAAGACAAATATGCCGGGACGCGTTTTCCGCGCCAGGGCGAACCACGCCACGATGATGGTTGGCGACAGGAACTGAAGCACGGTGGCCGTAGCGGCGTTGGATTTTTCAATCGTCAGCAGGAAGGTGAGCTGCACGGTGAGCGCGCCAACCAGCGAGAAAAACAGCAGGCTGAGGGCGTCCTTGCGGTTTTTGATGACCGAGAAAATCTTGTCGCCGTGAACGAAGGAGAGCGTCAGCAGGATCACGCCGGTAAACAGCAGACGAACCATGGTCAGGTAAGGCGAAGAAATGTGGCTTTTCTCCATGATGTACTGCGCGCAAACTCCGGAACTGCCCCATAAAACGGCGGCGATCAGGACGTTGAGCATCCCTTTGCGTGTGGAACCCATGTTCTCCCCTGTTATGTTGTCGTTAATTGGCCAACAGCATAGCATGGTTGTGTGCGGCATGATGCCCTCACCCCGGCCCTCTCCCACGGGGAGAGGGGGAAAACCGTAGGCCGGGTAAGCGTAGCGCCACCCGGCATGTCGTTGACCTTAGAACCACGCCTCCCACATCGCGCCGACGTTGAAGTCATCGAGCGTTTCGTCTTTGGTGTTGTTCACGCGCGCGGTGCGTTCGTTGTCCACTTTGCCGCCGGTCACGTAGAAGCGCAGCATCGGACGGAACTCCGGCCCCATGGCGATAGACATGTTCTGCGACAGGGTCAGCTTCCAGCCCTTGTTGTCGCCGCCGTTGTCGTAATCTACGTGCTGCCAGCCCGCTTCCAGCCAGGTGGAGTGAACGTCGTTCCACCAGTGCATCGGGCGCACGATGGCGTTGTAGTTCTTACGGTTGTCGGTGTCATCACGGCTGTTGTCATAGTCGTGGAAGGCGAGGATGTACTCCACCTGCGTGGCCTGGGTGAATTTATACAGCCCTTCGAAGCTGGCGTAGACCGTGGTCAGATCTTCGGTTTTGTTGAACACGCTGTTGTCCGAATTATCGGAGTAGCGGGCGATCACCTTGTTCACACCGCTGTCGTTGGTGTGGCTCAGCACCACGCCGCCCTGCCAGGCGTTCAGACGCTCGTCGCTCTCAACGGCTTTGGAGTCAAAACCGTAGTTGGCGTACAGCTCCAGGTCGATCGGGCCGAGCTTCATGCCGTGGATTTTTGAGGTGGCAGCGTAGTTGCCCTTGTCACCCGTGCCGGAGCCGCCGGTACACGTGATGCGCGACGGGTTGGCTTCATCTTCCATCACTTCCGGGCTACAGGATTCCACCGCCGCCACGGCAGCCACGTCGAACTGCACGCCGCCGATGTCGAAGTTCTTCACCCCGGCGCCCTGGCCATCGTGGTTCATCCAGAAGTAATCGTTGATGCCCTGCTGCGGACGCTGGTGGAAGTCACGACCGGCCCAAAAGTAGGCGTTCGGGTTGGAGGCCATAATGTTGGTCACCCCGGCGTAAGCTTTTTTGAGGTTAACTTCGTCGCCCCAGTGGTCGATCATCACGTTGATGTCCCAGATGGCGCCGTTATCACCCTTGAAGGCCTTGGATAGCTGGAATTCCCCGCCGTTGCCTTCGTTACCCAGACGACCAATCGCGGACGCGCCGTTGTAGGAGCCGTCCACCGCCACATACTTCTGGTCAGCGGCCTGGAAGTGCGCGCCGTAGCGGGCGTAGCCGGTAAATTTGATGCCAAACGGAATCGCCATGTCCGGGGATTGCGCTGCGCTCTGCGGCTCGGTGATGACGTCCGCTTTTTTCGCGACCGCCGTATCCATTTTCGCCTGACGCTCGGCCAGGGCTTTATCCACCGCTTTCGCCACAATGGCGTCAATTTGCTCCTGCGTAAATTCTTGCGCGAGCACGGAAATTGGACAAAGCGCGGCGATAACCGCCATGGTTAATGGAAGTTTTTTAATCGTATTCATGGTTATCTCAATATAGTTTAATTTTATTCAGACAATAACCATCCCGCTCCGATCTGACAGAATATGTCGCTATCATCAGAACAAGTGGATTTCTAGTTTTAGGTACAGAGGTATTACATTAAATTATTTCGCCATAGACTATCTCTGATATAAATGAATAATCTCTTCAGATAATTCACGCGCTAATAGCGAATTCATTAAATGATCCTGCGCGTGCACCATAATTAACGTCATCGGCTGGCGGGCTTCGCCCGCGTCCTGCTCGATCAGTTTGGTCTGCATCTTGTGTGCCTGGCGCGCGTAGCCATCGGCTTCACGCAGCAGGCTTTTGGCTTCGTCAAGGTTGCCCTGGCGCGCCGCATGCAGCGCTTCGAAGCACAGGCTGCGGGACTGACCGGCGTTGACGATAATTTCCATTACGGCTTCTTCTAATGCGATCATCATTTTTACTCTTTATCAAAGCAATTATTTAAGGCGGTAGCGGCAAACCACTCTCCGCTTTTTTTAATGGTGCGCTGCTGCGTCTCCAAATCGAGCTGAATAAAACCGTAGCGGTTTTTGTAGGCATTGCACCACGACCAGTTATCAATAAACGTCCACATATGGTAGCCCAGACAATTGCAGCCTTCGCTAATACCTTTATGCAGCCACGCTAAATGCTCAGAAATAAATTCGATGCGGTACCGATCGTTTATCTGGCCGTTTTCAATAAAGCGCTGCTCGTTTTCGACACCCATCCCGTTTTCAGAAATAAAACAGCGGGGGTTACCGTAATTGTCGCGCAGGTTAACCAGAATATCGTAAATACCCGGCTCGTAGATTTCCCAGCCGCGGTACGGGTTCATCTTACGGCCCGGCATCTCGTAGCTATCAAAGAACCACTCCGGCATAAACGGCGCCTGCGGGTTCACCGCGCTGTCGCGACACTTCACGCGGCGCGGTTGATAGTAGTTAACGCCGAGCAGGTCGATTTTCCCTTCCGCAATCAGGAAACCGTCTTCCGGCTTGCAGGCGGGTAGCTGATCGTAAGATTTCAGCAATGCCACCAGGTCGGCCGGATACTCCCCGCGCAGCACCGGGTCGAGGAAGCTGCGGTTAAACATCAGATCCGCGATATGCGCCGCCTTCACGTCCGCCGGGTTCTGCGAACGCGGGTATGACGGCGTCAGGTTCAGCACGATGCCGATCTCCCCCGCGTAATGCCCGGCGCGGTAAGCCTGAACGGCCTTCGCATGGGCCAGCACCGTGTGATATGCCACGGTGGCCGCCCGACGAAAATCCACCACGTTCGGGTAATGGAAATCGTACAGATAACCGCCTTCCACCGGCACGATCGGCTCGTTGAAGGTAAACCAGTGCAGCACGCGGTCGCCAAACAGCTCGAAGCAGATCTGCGCATAGCGGGCGTAGGCGTCCACTACGTCACGGTTTTCCCAGCCGCCGATCTCCTGCATCGCCATTGGCATGTCGAAATGGAACAGGGTGATAAACGGCGTGATACCCTGTTCATTCAGCTCATCAATGACCTGATTATAAAAATCGACCGCGTCCGGGTTCACTTCACCGATACCGTCGGGGATCAGGCGCGCCCAGCTAATCGAGGTGCGAAAGCTGTTGTGGTTCAGCTGCTTCAACAGCTGAATGTCCGTTTTCCAGTGCTGATAAAACGTGGAGGTATGCTGCGGTCCCACGCCGTTGTGAAAACGGTTCGGCTCGCGGGAAAACCAGTAGTCCCACGTGGTTTCACCCTCTCGTGTCCCTTCCGTCTGGAGAGCGGAGCTTGCGCTGCCCCACCAGAAGTTATCGGGAAATGCGTATTTCATGACCCTTCCTCTTTGACTTAATTGCTAACTGTTTCAGCGGTGCCGACGGTTGCCTGGGCTTTCTGCTCTTCATTTTTGATGAGCGTACGCTCATAGGCGCGCAGGAATGGCAGGTACATCAGCGCCGACATCACCATGCAGACCAGGCACATCACCACCGGGCTCAGCGCCCAGTTCGCCGCCCACGAGGCGCCAATCGGCGCGGGCGTGGTCCACGGGGTTAACGAAACCACCTGGGCCAGCCAGCCGAGTTTGGTTGCGCCGTACGCCAGGCAGGCATTGACCAGCGGAACAAACACGAACGGGATAAACAGCATCGGGTTCATGATGATCGGCGCGCCGAACAGAATCGGTTCGTTGATGTTAAAGAAGCTTGGCACAATGCCCATTTTGCCGATGGTGCGCAGGTGAGTGGCGCGGCTGCGCAGTAGCAGGAACGCCAGCGGCAGGGTCGAGCCTACGCCGCCAATCAGCAGGTAGTGATCCCAGAAACCTTGCAGATAAACGTGCGGCAGCGCCGCGCCCGCCGCCAGCGCCGCCTGGTTTGCAGAGAGGTTCGCCATCCAGAACGGGTTCATGATGCCGGTGACAATCAGCGACCCGTGGATACCGGCAAACCAGAAGATCTGGCACAGCAGAACGGAGAGCAGAATCGCGGGCAGCGAGTCAGACGCGGACACCAGCGGCTCCAGCAGGTGCATAATCGCCTGCGGGATGATCATCCCGGTCTGCGCTTCAATGAACAGGTTCAGCGGATGCAGGGTACCAATCACCACCATCACCGGGATCAGGATCTCAAACGAACGCGCCACGCCGGTCGGCACCTCTTTCGGCAGGCGGATGGTGACGTTGTTCTGCTTTAGCCACGCGTATACACGGGTGGAGTAGATCGCGGTGATAAGCGCAGTGAAGATGCCCTGACCCGACAGATACTGCGTCGAAATTTTGCCGTCGGCATACGGCGCGGCGACCAGCAGGAAGGCCATAAAGGCCAGCAGACCGGACATCACCGGATCGAGGTTAAACTGACGTCCCAGGCTCGCCCCAATCCCCACCGAGATGAAGAAGGTCATCACGCCCATGCTGAGGTTAAAGGGCAGCATCAGCTGTTCGCGGTAGGTCTCGGAGAAATCCAGCCAGCCGCGGGCGAAGCTGTTGGTGGTATCCGCCGAAAACGGCGGGAAGATAAACACCAGCATAAACGAGCCGATGATCATAAACGGCAGCGCGGCGGTAAAGCCGTCGCGGATGGCAATCACATACTTTTGCTGACCGAGCTTCGCGGCCAGCGGCGTAATTGACTGTTCAATCACCGCGACCATGGATTGATATAACGAACTCATGTGAACACCTTTTAGTGTGCCGCTTCGATGAGCGACAGAGCATAGTCCAGTACTTTATCGCCACGCTGCATGCCGTAATCCATCATGTCGATGGGCTGCACCGGTATGCCTTGCGTCGCTGCCTTGTCTGAGAGCGTCTTTAACATGTATTTCACTTGCGGTCCGAGAAGCACCACCTGATAGTGCGGAAACTGCGTATCAAATTCGGATACGCCATACGCATCTATCTTCACGGGCAAGCCCCGTTCTTTTGCAACATCGATCATTTTGCTGACCAGCAGGCTGGTGGACATCCCGGCAGAGCAGCACAGCATAATCTTGAACATCGACGACCATCCTCAAAATGTAAAAAGTTATTGCGATGATGATTGGACATGATACGGAAACCGGTTTCCATTCATAAAAGACAGAAGTGTGACAACCATCAATATCCACTACTTATGACGCTAATTAACCGGATGTGGGTCACATAATTTGGCTGTTTTGACATCAAATTGAGTGGAAACGGAAAATCGGTTTCCATGGAAAACGGAAACGGATATACTCCGTTCTGGCTATAATGTGAGCCGTAGCGGTGATGGAAATTACAGACGCCAGTTGCGTCTGACAGGGGAGAGAGATGTCTACAATCAACGATGTATCGCGTCTGGCCGGGGTGTCCAAAGCCACGGTATCACGGGTGTTGAGCGGGTCGCGTGGCGTTAAAGAAGCCAGCCGACAGGCTGTTCTGAGAGCGGTGGATGAGCTGAACTATCGTCCCAACGTGATCGCCCAGTCGCTGCTCAGCCAGTCGACGGGCTGCATTGGGGTGATTTGCGCGCAGGAGAACATTAACCAGACCACCGGTTACCTGTACGCGCTGGAAAAACACCTCAGCCAGCATCAAAAACATCTGCTGCTGCGTTTCGCACACACGAAAACAGAAGTGATGAACGCCCTTGAAGAACTCTCCTGCGGCTTATGTGATGACATTCTGGTGATTGGCGCGCGTTTCCCGCTAGACGTGGACATGGACAACGTCATTCTGGTCGACTGTATGGAAGCCGATAACGCCAACAGCATTCAGTTCGATCACGCGTTCGCGGCTGAAACGGCCTGCAACTATCTCACCAGCCAGGGGCGTCGCCAGATAGCACTGATCCACCCGCACGGCAGCGGCTTTGCCGATCAGGTGCTGCTGGGTTACAAACATGCGCTGGAGAAAAACTTCCTGCCCTTTAATCGCAACCTCGTGTTTATGGACGCGACTTCATCGTCCGTTGCGCTTCAGGAATTACTCAACAACGCGTCCACGCTGAATTTCAACGCGCTGCTGGTGGCAGACGAGCAGGAAGCCCAGCGGGTGATCCCGCAGTTACAGGCGTTTAATAAATCGGTACCGGAAGACATCATGGTCTTCAGCCTCGGCGGTTCGCTGCATCTCCCGGGTATTCCGGTGATCCCGGCCATTGAGTATTCCATGGACGCCATGGCGGCGCGCATCGTGAGCTGGCTGACGGCGAAAACGCAGATGCTCGGGTCCTACGTTCTGCGTGGGGATTTGATTATTCCGGATGTGCGGAAGCGTTAAACATGTGATGTAGGCCGGGTAAGGCGCAGCCGCCACCCGGCGCTCAACCCTCAGTAATCTTCCATACAATCCACCTGACTTACTGCATCCCAGTAGGCGTCCAGGTTGTCACGCTTCACGGCGGTGATGGCATTTTTGATCAGCAGCTGATTGGCCTCAGACGACAAAATCATCGCCTGCCAGGCCTTATCGCTCTGCTTTTTCTGCGGGGTACAGGTTTTCTTCACATCTTTCAGGACCTGCTGTTTTATCTGGGCCTCTTTCTCCGGAGCGCTCTTCTCCTGCGCGTGAACAAACGCAGCGAAAATCAGGCAAACGAGCAGGCAAACCAGGTGTGCAGATTTCATTGAGACCTCCGGTAAAGTCACAGGCTTTCCCTGAAATGTATCGTTACATTCAGGCAGGCGATTCCAGCCGAAAGTATGAATTTACTTTTCACCTGGTATGAGAATCGCCCTCTCAGGCCGTTACTGAACCCCTCCACCCAGCGATTGCCACAGCGTGATGCGGTTTTCCAGGTCGGTTTGCTGCAAGGCAATCAGTGATTCCTGTGCCGACCACAGCGATCGCTGCGCGGTGAGCACCGTCAGATAATCGCCCGCGCCAGCCTTGTAACTGCGCGTCGCCACATCCAGCGTTTTTTGCTCCGCCGCCACGTATTCACGCTGGGCATCAAGCTGTTCGCTCAACGTTTCGCGCCGCGCCAGCGCGTCGGCCACGTCCTTAAACGCGCTCTGGATGGTCTTCTCATAGGTGGCGATTAGCCCCTTCTTCTCCGCTTCCGCATAGCGCAACTGCGCCATATTGTTGCCCCCGCTAAACAGCGGCAGGGTGATGGACGGCGCGAACGACCAGACCTTCATCCCGTGGCTGAACAGGGATGACAGCGAATCGCTGCCGACGCCCGCGCTGGTGGTCAGTGAAATGGTCGGGAAGAAGTTGGCGCGTGCCGCGCCGATGTTGGCATTAGCGCTCAGCAGGTTATGTTCCGCCTCCTGAATGTCCGGGCGACGCAGCAGCGCGCTGGAGCTGACGCCCGCCGGGATCAGCGTGATGGCGTTATCGCTCAGGCTCTCCAGCGTGCCGGGCAGCAGGTTCTCGGGCACCGTATCGCCCGCCAGCAGGTTAAGGGCGTTTTTGTCCTGCATCACCAGCGTCTGGTAGCTCGCCACGCTGGCGCGCGCCTGCTGGTAAACCGCCATCGCTTCACTGACGTCCGTGGCCGCTGCCACACCTACTTCCTGCTGGCGCTTCACAATCTTGAGCGAGTTCGCGGCGCTCTCCAGGGTGGACTTCGCCAGCGCCAGATTGCTGTTATCCGCCGCCAGCGTCACCCAGGCCGTGGTCAGCTCGCTGACCATCGTCAGGCGCGTGTTCTGCGCGGTGAACTCGCTGGCAAGCCAGGTTTCACGCGCGGCGCGCGACAGGCTCTGGTTGCGGCCAAACAGATCCAGTTCGAAGCTGGAGACCGTGCCGTTGGCTTCGTCGCTCGTCGCGACGCCGCTCGCCAGCGTACGGCTGCGGGTATGACTCAGTTCCGCGTCCACCGTCGGGAACAGGGACGAGCGCGTTTCGCCATACTGGGCACGGGCGGCGTCGATATCCGCAATCGCTTTTTGCACGTCGCGGTTGCTGTTGAGCGCCATCGTCACCACGCTTTTCAGCCGCGCATCATTCATCACCTGCTGCCACTGGCTCACCACGGCGCTGGCTTCGCCGTGCGCGCCGGGTAGGGTGGCCGGAACGGGCGCGTCCGGGCGCTGATACGTGGGATCTAATGACACACAGCCTGCGCTCAGCAGTGCTAACGCTAAAACAGTTACACGAAACATTATGACCTCCGGTTTGCGTGCTTACCGGAGAACAGACGTTTCACCAGTACAAAGAATAAAGGAACAAAGAAGATAGCCAGCAGCGTCGCGGCCAGCGTCCCGCCGATAATGCCGGTGCCGATCGCCACGCGGCTGTTGGCCCCCGCGCCGGTGGCAATCGCCAGCGGCGTCACGCCTGCGATAAACGCCAGCGAGGTCATGATGATCGGACGCAGACGCGTCTGGGCGGCCCGCAGGGCGGCGCGCGTCAGTGAGTAGCCTTCGGCCACTTTGGCTTCGGCAAACTCGACAATCAGAATGGCGTTCTTCGACGACAGACCGATGGTGGTCAGCAGCGCCACCTGGAAATAGACATCGTTGCTCAGGCCGCGCAGGGAGGCGGCAATGGCCGCGCCCAGCACCCCAAGCGGGATCACGAGGATCACCGAAATGGGCACCGACCAGCTCTCATACAGTGCCGCCAGGCACAGGAACACCACGAGGATGGAGAGGGCATAAAGGCTCATCGCCTGACCGCTCGCCAGTTTTTCCTGCAACGACAAACCGCTCCACGCCCAGGTGCTGCCGGACGGCAGGTTATTCGCCAGCTGCTCCATTTTGCTCATCGCCGTACCGGAGCTGGCGCCGCTGGCGTTCTCGCCCTGAATTTCATACGCCGCCGAGCCGTTGTAGCGCACCAGGCTTTCCGGGCCATACTCCCAGCGGGTGGTGGCGAAGGCGGAGAATGGGGTCATAGTGCTGTCGCTGCCGCGCACATACCATTTGTTGAGATCCGACGGTACCGCGCGATAGTCGCTGTCGCCCTGGATGTAGACCTTTTTCACGCGGCCACGGTCAATGAAGTCGTTCACGTAGGTGCCGCCCCAGGCGCTGGACAGGGTGTCGGTGACGTCGCTCAGGGAGAGCCCCAGCGACACGGCTTTGTTGTTATCGATATCCACCTGAAGCTGCGGCATCTGCGGCAGATCGTTGGCGCGCACGGCGTGCAGCGAGCTGTCCTGATTCGCTTCGCCAATCAGCTGGTTACGCAGTTTCAGCAGCGCGTCGCGGTCGGTGCCACCGCTCGCCATCAGCTCAAAGGTAAAGCCGTTGCTCTGGCCCAGACCGTCCACTGCCGGCGGTGTCATCGCAAAGATGGTGGCATCGCGGATGGCGCTCAGCTCCTGCGTGGCGCGCAGGGCAATGGCCTGCGCGGTGTTTTCCTCGCCTTTACGCTCTGACCAGTTTTTCAGGGAGACGAACGCCATCCCGGCGTTCTGGCCGCTGCCGCTGAAGCTGAAACCTTCAACGGTAAAGATCACATCGGTATTGGCTTTCTCTTTGGTGAGGAACCACTCGCGTACCTGGCGGCTTACCTCTGCGGTACGCACCGCGGTTGCGCCGGCAGGGAGGGTGTACTGCACCATGATTTCACCCTGGTCTTCGGTTGGCAGGAAGCTGCCCGGCAGTTTCAGCATGGCGAACCCCATCGCGCCGCAGAGCAGGGCGAAGATCACCAGCATGCCGCCGGAACGGCGCAGGGCGCGCAGAACCTTATTCTGATAGCCGTGCTCGGTCTTACTGTAGAAGCGGTTAAACGCGCCGAAGAAGCCCTTTTTGTGCGGCGCGGTGTGATTCAGGATCGAGCCGCACAGCGCGGGCGTCAGGGTCAGCGCCACCACCACGGAGAGGAACATCGCTGAAATAATGGTGACCGAGAACTGACGGTAAATGACCCCGGTAGAGCCGCCGAAGAAGGCCATCGGCAGGAATACCGCAGAGAGCACCAGCGCAATGGCGATCAGCGCGCCGGAAATTTCGCCCATCGATTTTTCGGTCGCTTCCCGGGCGGGCAGCCCTTCGTCGCGCATAATACGCTCGACGTTTTCCACCACCACGATGGCGTCATCCACCAAAAGTCCTATCGCCAGCACCATGGCAAACAGCGTCAGGGTGTTGATGGAGTAACCGAACAGCGCCAGCACGCCGAAGGTGCCCAGCAGAACAACCGGCACCGCCAGCGCCGGGATCAGCGTTGCGCGGATGTTTTGCAGAAACAGGTACATCACCACCACCACGAGGATAATGGCTTCGAACAGGGTCTGAATCACGTCCTCAACGGAGATCTTGATGAACTCGGTGCTGTCTTTCGGGTAGGCCACGTCGTAGCCTTCCGGCATCGACTTTTTGAACTCGGCGATCTTGTCTTTTACCGCCGTGGCGGTGTTAAGCGCGTTGGCGCCCGGCGAGAGCATCACCGCCATACCCGCCGCCGGGTGGCCGTTCAGCTTCGCGGTGGCGGTGTAATCTTCGCTGCCCATCTCCACGCGCGCGACGTCGCTGATGCGCACCACCGCACCGTTGGACTGGCTCTTGACGATGATTTTTTTGAACTCATCGACCGTTTGCAGACGCGACTGAGCGCGAACGGTGGCGGTCAGCTGTTGGGCGTTCGACGAGGGCAGCGCGCCGATTTTACCGGCGGAGACCTGCACGTTCTGCGCTTCAATCGCGCTCTGCACGTCGGAGGGCATCAGCGAGTACGACGCCAGCTTAGCCGGGTCGAGCCAGATGCGCATCGCGTATTCTGCACCGAACACCTGCAGGCTGCCGACGCCATCCACGCGCGCCAGCGGATCCTGCATATTACTCACCAGCCAGTCGGCAATATCCGAGCTGCTGGCGGTATCGGTTTTGTCATACACGCCCATGATCAGCAGGAAGTTGCTCTGGGATTTTTCGACGGTGATCCCGGACTGCTGCACCTCGGTCGGCAGGCGTGATTCCGCCTGCTGGACTTTGTTCTGCACCTGTACCTGAGCGGTGTCCGGATCGGTTCCCTGTTCAAACGTGACGTTGATGCTCACCGAACCGTCCGAGCTGCTGGTGGAGGTGAAGTAGAGCAGGTTATCCAGCCCGGTGAGCTGCTGCTCGATCACCTGCGTCACGCTGTTCTCCAGCGTTTGTGCGGAGGCGCCGGTGTAGGTGGCGGAGATTTTGATCGACGGCGGGGCAACGTCCGGGTACTGCGCAACGGGCAGCGTGCGGATCGCCAGTATCCCGGCGAGCATGATGAGAATGGCGATAACCCAGGCAAAGACCGGGCGACGCACGAAGAAACGGGAAAACATCAGGCGTTTCCTCCGTTGGTTTTCATCTCTTCAGCTTTCACTTCCTGCCCGGCGGTGACTTTGTCGGTGCCTTCCACAATCAGCTTATCGCCCGCCTTCAGGCCATTCAGCACCAGCCATTTATCGCCGTAGGTGTCGCCCGTTTCCAGCTGACGCTGCTCGACCTTGTTGCTGGCGTTCACCACCAGCGCGGTGGCGGTACCTTTGGCGTCGCGAGTGATGCCCTGCTGCGGCGCGAGGATCGCGTCATTCATGATGCCTTCATCCACTCGGGCGCGGACGAACATGCCCGGCAGAAGCTGATGCTGCGGGTTCGGGAAGACGGCGCGCAGGGTGACTGAGCCGGTAGACTCATCCACCGCCACTTCGGTTAACGCCAGATGGCCTTTTTCGCTGTAGCTGCTGCCGTCTTCGAGGATCAACGACACGTTCAGCGTATCGCTGTTGCTGGCGAGGGTTTGCTTGCGTAATCGCAGCAGATCGGCGCTGGAACGGGTTAAATCGACGTACATACTGTCCAGCCCGCGAATAGTGGCCAGCGCGGTATCCTGCTGGGCGGTCACCAGCGCGCCGGGGGTCACAGAGGAGATGCCGATACGTCCGGCAATCGGCGCGGTGACGGTGGTCCAGTTGAGGTTAATGCGGGCACTTTCCAGCGCGGCTTTCTTTGACTCGACGCTGGCCTTGTCCTGCGCGCAGGTGGACTTCGCGTCTTCCGCATCCTGACGTGATACGCCGTCATCCTTAACCAGCTGCGCATAGCGCCGGGCTTTCTGGCAGTCGGCCTGCACCAGCGCCTGCGCCTGTTTCAGTGCGGCGGCAGCTTCATCATAAGCGGCGCGGTAGCTGGAAGGATCGATCTGATACAGCGCCTGCCCGGCCTTGACCGTATCGCCTTCGGTGAAGAGCCGTTTCTGAATAATGCCGCCCACCTGAGGGCGCACTTCGGCGCTCATCGCGGCGGCGGTGCGGCCGGTCAGCTCGCTGACCACGGACACCGGCTGGCTCATGAGTGTGACAATCCCCACTTCCGGAAGAGGACGCTGGGGAGCAGATGTTTGCGCATTATCGCACCCTGTCAGGAGGAGTAATGCTGCGATGGAGGTTGTTATGGTTTTCATAATCTTTTTCCAGGGTGAACGAAGCCTGCCCTGTTAATCGCTTAACAGGGAGGAGGGCTAATTAAAAGCACAGCGATCCCGCATCTCTGGCAGAGCCAGAAATGAAAAAAGGGAAATTACTTATTTCCGCTAATTATTCACATGCGATTACTTCGCAGAGAAAAGCATATTTAAAATATTCTGGTATATGGGCTCTAATTGTTCTGACGGTACTTTTAAAGGCGTGAGTCGACGGTAAATCGTGCCTTCGATCATCACGGCGGTAATCTCCACGCAGCAGCGAATATGCTCATCGCTCAGGTGGGGGAACTGCTTTTTCAGGTGCTCACAGGCGTTGGCGAACATGCGGGCTTCGGCTTCGATCAGCATGTTTGCCACCAGCGGATTACGTGTGGCCTCTGCGGACATTTCGAGCATTAGCGCGTCATCATCTTCGTTCAGCGTCTGGCGCCAGGCAAGCGCCTGCGGCATCCCTTCAACCAGGGTTTTGCCCTGCATCTCCTCAATACGTGAGTCGATAATGCGCCGGATCATCTCTTCAATGATCGCGTCTTTGTTACTGAAATAGCGATAGATTTGTCCGACGCTGAGCCTGGCTTCGCTGGCGATCTGCGACATGCTGGCAGCGTGAAATCCACTGGCGCGAAAGCAGCGGCGCGCGGCGGTGATGATTTCGTCCTGCCGTAGTTTTTGTCGTGCTTCCAGCTTTGTGCTCATCGTCGGCTACCGTAAAAAGTGAGAATGATCGTTCTCATTATACGTTTTCGGAGCCTATTGGAAAGGTTTTTTTTATTTACATATTGAATGAATATTTCCTTGTTTAAACAATGGAGGAAATAAGGAGTTTTTATGAAGGTTAAGCTGTGAGATATTCAGATTGCGCTGAAAATAAGGAGAGATTTATGCACCTGAGCATTACAGATAAAGTCACGGCTGAAGAAAAAGAAGAATTATTAACGGGGCTAAGAGCCTATAACGCGCAGTATTTAGATCTGGCGACGTTTAGTGGCGATATTGGCGTATATGTGCGAGACGACAACGGCGTCATGCTGGGCGGGTTAATCGGCGTACGTAAAGGCGACTGGCTGAATATCGACTTTCTGTGGGTCAGCGACAGGGTGCGGGGAACGGGCGTCGGCAGCCAGCTGATCAAAACGGCTGAAGAGGAGGCCCGTCGTAAAGGGTGTCGTCACGCGCTGGTGGATACGGTCAGCTTCCAGGCGCGTCCGTTCTATGAAAAACAGGGTTATCAGGTGCAGATGTCCTTACAGAATTACCCTTATCAGGGAATGCAGAGACACTATCTGACCAGGGATCTTTAACCGCCGATCCCGTTGCCGATCACGGCTAACACGTGGCGCACAACGATCTCCGGCGAGAGGGCATTAAGCCTCTCGTCATTGCGCATGCGAGAGAACGGCACCAGCACCAGGCTCAGCAGCGTCGTGAACAGCAGTTCGGGGGCTAGCGCCGGATTCAGCTTTCCTTCCTGCTGCCAGCCTTTGATGGTTGCCAGCGTGGTGTGATATTTCTCATCGCCAAAGCGCTCCTGCAAATGCGTACGCAGTACCGGCATCTCGCCGATCACCTCCTGCATCCACAGCGGGGCAAACCAGCGATACTTTTCCGCCAGTTCGGCCAGCACCCTGACCATTTCCGTCAGGGCATCCACCGGCGAATCCCGGTTGTCGGCGAAAATCGCCCCGATCCGCTCGCGTAACGGCAGGAAGCGCTCCTCAATCATCGCATCCAGTAACTGTTCTCTGGAGTTGAAGTAGTAGTGCAGCATGGCGGGCGTCACGCCGGCTTCGCGGGCAATAGCGTTCAACGACGTATTGGCGATCCCCTGGCGGGAGAAGAGGTTCAGGGCGATGTCCAGCAGCTGTTCGCGGCTGGCGGTAACGCGCTTGCCGCCGCGCGGACGTCCGGGGCGGCGGGGTTCAGAATTGTCTTTTAGTGCTGGCACGGTCACGCTGTCTCTTGATCTTATCCATAACTTACCTGAATATTAATTATTCGATTAATTAATTTCAAGCGATCTCTTATGGAGTCTGACGTAATGACTCAACCTGCGAAAAAGGCGCCGTCGATTAAGCTGCTGTTCAGCGCGCTCCTGCTGGTGATGCTGCTCTCGGCGCTGGATCAGACCATTGTCTCCACCGCGCTGCCGACCATCGTCGGCGAGCTGGGCGGGCTGGATAAGCTCTCCTGGGTGGTGACAGCCTATATCCTCAGTTCGACCATCGTGGTGCCGCTGTATGGCAAATTCGGCGATCTGTTTGGCCGTAAAATCGTCCTGCAAATCGCAATAGTGCTTTTCCTGGTGGGCTCTGCGCTGTGTGGCCTGGCGCAGAACATGACCCAGCTGGTGCTGATGCGCGCCCTGCAAGGGCTGGGGGGCGGCGGCCTGATGGTGATCAGCATGGCCGCCGTGGCGGACGTGATCCCGCCTGCCGATCGGGGTCGCTATCAGGGGCTGTTTGGCGGCGTGTTTGGCCTGGCGACGGTGATAGGCCCGCTGATCGGCGGGTTTATCGTTCAGCATGCATCCTGGCGCTGGATTTTCTACATCAACCTGCCGCTGGGGCTGTTTGCGCTGCTGGTGATTGGCGCGGTATTCCACGGCAGCGCGCGGCGCAGCAAGCATGAGATTGATTACCTGGGGGCGATTTACCTCAGCATGGCGCTGCTGTGCATCATTCTGTTTACCACCGAGGGCGGTACGATCCGCCAATGGAACGACCCGCAGCTGTGGTGCATTCTGGCCTTCGGCCTGACGGGGATCGCCGGGTTTATTTACGAAGAGCGGCTGGCGTGGGAGCCGATTATCCCGCTGTCGCTCTTCCGCGACCGCAGCTTCCTGCTCTGTAGCCTGATTGGCTTTATCATCGGCATGTCCCTGTTTGGCTCGGTAACGTTCCTGCCGCTCTATTTACAGGTGGTGAAAGACGCCACGCCAACGCAGGCCGGCTTGCAGCTGATCCCCCTGATGGGCGGGCTGTTGCTCACCTCCATCATCAGCGGGCGCATCATCAGCCGCACCGGGAAATACCGTCTGTTCCCGATCCTCGGCACGCTGCTCGGCGTGGTGGGGATGGCGTTACTGACGCGCATTTCAATCACCTCCCCAACCTGGCAGCTGTACCTGTTTACCGGCGTGCTGGGCATGGGGCTGGGACTGGTGATGCAGGTGCTGGTGCTGGCGGTGCAGAACAGCGTGTCAGCCGATCAATACGGCGTAGCGACCTCTGGGGTGACGCTGTTCCGTTCCATTGGCGGGGCGATTGGCGTTGCGTTGTTTGGCGCGGTGTTCACCCATATTCTGCAATCAGGGCTGATCGACAGGCTGCCGGAAGGGGCGGAACTGCCGCGCGAACTTAATCCCGTTGCCATTCACCATCTGCCTGATGCCCTGCGTCTGGACTATCTGGATGCGTTCGGCTCGGCTATCCATGCGGTGTTTATGCTGGCGGCGGGGATTATGGTGCTGGCGTTTGTGCTGTCGTGGTTTTTGCGCGAAGCGCCGCTGCGTCGGCAGGCGTGAGGTTAGCGGTTCTGCTTGCGCCTGGACTACCGTAGCCTGATGCCCATCGCCCGGTGGCGCTACGCTTACCGGGCCTACACTTCGCCCGTTACGTAGGCCGGGTAAGCGCAGCGCCACCCGGCAACAGGCCGCATATAACTTAACCGTCTTACTGATTCCTTTTCGTTTTTTAGCCTGCCGTCTCGTTGTCGATATAGTCTTCAAAACCACTGTCGAAAGGAACTGTCTCGTGAAATTTCAGTTGAGTGCTCTGGTGCTCGCGGCCCTGCTGCTGGCAGGTTGCGATCAAGGCGGCAATGATGCCAAACACATTAAAGTCGGCGTGATTAATGGCGCTGAGCAGGACGTGGCGGAAGTCGCCAAAAAGGTGGCAAAGGAGAAATACGGTCTGGATGTTGAGCTGGTGGGCTTTAGCGGCTCGCTGCTACCCAACGATGCCACCAACCAGGGCGAACTGGACGCCAACGTCTTCCAGCATCGCCCGTTCCTTGCACAAGATAACAAGGCGCACAATTACACGCTGGTCGCCGTGGCCAATACCTTCGTCTTCCCGATGGCGGGTTACTCCCGAAAGATTAAATCGGTGTCTGAGCTGAAGGATGGCGCAACCATTGCGATTCCAAACGATCCCACCAACCTCGGCCGCGCGCTGTTGCTGCTGCAAAAAGAGAAGCTGATTACCCTTAAACCGGATGTGGGCCTGCTGCCGACGGCGCTGGATATTACCGCGAACCCGAAAAACTTACAGATTATGGAGCTGGAAGGTGCGCAGCTGCCGCGCGTGCTGGACGATCCGAAAGTGGATGTGGCCATCATCAGTACCACCTATCTTCAGCAAACGGGGCTGTCTCCGGTACATGACAGCGTCTTTATTGAGGACAAAAACTCGCCTTACGTGAATATAGTGGTCACGCGTGAAGACAACAAAGACGCCGAAAACGTGAAGGAATTTATCCAGTCCTATCAGTCGCCGGAAGTGGCGAAAGCGGCAGAGACCCTTTTTAACGGCGGTGCGGTGCCGGGCTGGTAGGCCACGGTAAGCTGGCCCTCACAGCGTTACGCGGGCATCGGTGCGGCTTTCGGGCCACAGAAAACCCTGGCCAGACTGTGCGCCGGACGCGCGGGCGCGCGCCAGATCCCGCGAGTTTTCGATGCCTTCGATAAGAATTGATTGCGCGATACCTGCCCTGACCTCCTGCACAAACGGGGCAAGCGGCGCGCGCTCGCGCAGCGCTGAGCGGTCAATTTTTACCCCATCCAGCGGCAGCGCAAGCCGCGCGAACGCCTCAGCCAACTCCCGGGTTAAATCGTCCAGCCAGATTTGCCATCCCGCCTCTTTTAACCGAACAAGCGTGGCATGAAGACGATGTTGCTCAGCCTTACTCAGCCGTGTGATGGTGAGAGGATCCTGAATTTCAATCGTTAACCGCTGCTGATGGCGTAACGCCAGCAACAACCGGATAGCGCGTTCGTCGAGAAGGTGCTCTGCCGGAAGGTTTAGCCAGTAAGCGTCCCGGGCGGGTATCTGTAACAGGGTGTTGGCCTGCCAGAAGAAGATTTGCAGCGCGCTGCGCGAAGGCAGAGAAGCAAACAATATCTCCAGATTGACGTTATGGATCTCCACGAGAACTTCATGCGCGAACATCTGGCCCGAATGAAGATCGACAAGCGGCTGGAATCGCAGCCCTGAGATACGTTGCAACAGGGGAGAGGGAAGAACGGTATACATGGAACAGCCTTCAGGAAATGAAAAAAGGTTCCCGCGGACACGGGAACAAAAGGCAAACGACACACGGTCAAATTCTTAATTCAGGATCCAGCGAATGCTCTGGTAAAACGAGGGGCCACGCACGGCCTTAAGCTTGTTCATGGCGTTGTTTTTATAAAAGTAAACCAGCCTGACGTTACACCCCAGCTGACGGGCGATTTGCTTGGTTTTGAGATTACAGGAATAGCCGCGCAATACGCTGGCCTCCTCGCTGGACAGCCTCGCCGGGGTGCGTAAGCGGGTAGTCATGCCTACGTTGTAACGACCAGACTCTTGCGGCGTCTGGCTCATCAGTATTTGCCACAGCGCTTTGATATCCCCCAGGGAGACTCTTTTGCTGATTACCCCATCAACATGTTTGAATTTCAAATAGCCAGCGGATAACGAATAGATATAGATCTTCGCCGTCACTTGTTTCTGTTTAATACAGAGAATGTCGTCATTCGTCGTCACCCGGAAATGACGCGTATTCAACGGATCATAAATGATGATATCAAAGAGTTGTTCACTCATAGCAAGTTCTTCGATATGGGTAAACCCATGGAAAATAACGTCGTGTTTTTCATCAGGCTCACGCTTTCCGAGCGATTGCAGGCCAATCATCGTGAATTCGCAGCTGTCAACAACGGCAACGTGAATTGTTTTTTTATTTTGCATTGGCATTCTCCTTTCGCTGAGTAAACAGTCCATATAAGAGAAAATGGCGGTTCGCACTCTCTTATTAAAAGAATGGCGAGCACTTTTTAAATAACGCGATGCGATGGCATCAATGTAAGCCAATACAAACCGTCGAGTAAAGCTGATGCCAATTATTAGAGGAAGATAAAATTGAAAAATGGTTTTAATGGTATATGCAATTGTTTTAATCTTCTAATAATATTCATGCCAGATTTTTATTCTGTGAATGGGCGATTAATAAGCATCAGAAGGTTGATTGATGGGGTTTATCCACCGTTTTTTCAGTGGCTTACTGCTATTCCTGAAAGAAAAATTGTGATCGCGGCAGGGTTATCGACAAGGTTTTATCTGCAAGAGGAAACGGCGTGCAGAATAAAATAGAATTTTTTCTATAAATTTAATGTCCTTGTTCAGATTTTTAAGCCTGAGAAGGATAAAATCCTGGCGTGAAGAGGTTGTGAGTGATGAGTACATAAACTATTATCATTTTCCTCCGGTCACGAGAATTTAGAAAAGACATGAATAATACTGAACGTATCGTAAGGGTAATGGTGTTTTACAAAATAAATATATTTAAAGAGATAATATTCCGGGCGCTCCATGATCTTTTACCCGATTACGTACTGAACATTACTCAGGTCGATTCCACTGAACAGGCGCTGGCGGCGGTCGCGGATAATAACGTGGATGTTTTCTTCACTGAATTTAATTATCTGCTTAATCATAAAGAGTGGAGTGCGGAGGTCAGCAGCCGTTTTACATCTTTATGTAAAACCCATCACGTCAGGCGTGTTCTGTTGGTGCCCGAGCTGCCTTACGGACTGTTAAAAAAAGTTCTGGAGATGAAATTTGAATTAACCATCAGTCAGCAGGATGAATTGACTGAACTGAAAAAGGAATTACCCGCGTTGCTCATGGCGGACGGGCAAACACCGTCGATCTCTTCGTGGCTCAGGCGGGTAATGCGGTCCGGTTCCCGGGCGCGCTCCATCCTCTCGGCCAGAGAGTGGGAGGTGCTCCATCTTATCGTGGAAGGATTTTCAACGACGGAGATTGCCCGTCATCGAAACCGTTCGGTCAGTACCATTGCGACGCAGAAGCACAATGCGATGAAAAAGCTGAATCTTTCCAACCACAGCGAACTGATTAAGTATGTGCAAGCGGTTGGAAAGATGGAGAAATAGCTCACATCAGGGATAGATAATATTCAGCGTAGCCGATGTATTGATCTTACCCTGGCTCACCTGGGCGGGCGCCCACACGTAATAGTACGCCGCCATCGGAAGGGTGAAATGTTCGTCCAGCGCCGCGCCAGCCGCCACGCTGAAAATCATCGTGGCGTTGCCACGGCTGGTGGTTGAGGTAGAGAAGGTCACCGGCGTTTGTGGCGCGTCACGTTTTATCAGGCGTAGCCCCACGCCCTGCGCCGCGCTACTGCTGCTGTCGATCAGCACCGAGCTGTCGGTTGAGAGCAGCTGCGTGCTGGACAGAAACATCTCAATTGCCCGATCGGAATTGCCGTTAACCCCGACGTTCTGACAGCTCATGTTCAGTGAAAAAGGCGTCAGCCCCGGCTGTGAGGATGCACTGAGCTGGGGAATGCCGAGCGTCGGCAGCGCTACGGTCAGCCCCGCATTATCAAAGGAACAGGTAGTCAGTTTTGGCGCGTATTTGATGATCATCGGCTGACCAAACATATCCCGGTTGTCGTAAGGCCACTTGAACCCGCTGAATAACCACTGCGCTATCTTGATGACCTGATTGATTGGCCAGGTGATGATTTCCCAGAAGGATAACCCACTCATGTCGCTGACGAACAGAACGTCGCTCATGTTCGCCGTATCCCCCGTCAGGGTAGTGCCGCTCTGGTTAACGAGGGTGAAGCGAACCGTAAACGGTGTGTTCAGCTCAGACGCCGTATGGCTACCGCTGGCAGTCAGGGTTTTATTGGCCGGGGGATTGGTGATCTCCGCCCGCACCATATACTTGTTATTGCTGAATCCGAGGATGGTCGCGTATTTGCTGTCGGTCGAGAGGATCGGCGTGTAAGAAAATTCACTGTTACCCGTCGTACAGTTGAATGAGCCGCTGTACTGGGTGCTGAAGCTGCCGGTCCATGTGGGCGTGGCCGGGCTCAGCTTATCCGATAAATCAATGGTAATCGGTGTGCCATAAACGATGCTGCTGCCGGAGCAGGTGGCATAGCTCATCCCACTAATACTGGAGAGGAGCAGGAATATGAATGATCGTAACATTTTGATAATCCGTAATTAATGGCAAACCGATGAGGGGCTGTTCAACCCCCAGGCTGGGGCGGAGATTTCGCACTTCCCGCCCCGGAGATGCACGTTGAGCGCGCGTGGCGGCTGTTCAGCGCGGATATACAGTACGCTGGCCTGGCCGACATACCCGACAGATTCACCGTGTTCATCAAGCACTTCGGTACCAAAGGGCAGCGGTTTGCCGTCGGCACGCGTCGCATGAAGTACCCATGACTGGCGTTTGTCGGTTTCGAAGCGGATATAGCTCACCGCCCCGTCGTAAGGGGCCACGTTAGCCATGTTGCCGATCACCTCCGCGCCAGCGCTGTTTTCCGTTTGCGATAACGTAATGGCGTTTTTGCGATACGGGGTGGCGTAAGGCACCAGCGCCACGCCATCGCGGTTCGTCATAATGCTTTCATCGCCGTTCACCATCAGTCCCTCCGCTTTTGGCGCATCGACGATAGTCATGGTTGTGCCGGTTTCGTTTGAGGCGAGAACGTGCCACGGGTAGGCCACCAGGCTTCCCCGTCCGCTGAGCCCGGTCTGGCGGTAGTCGGAGGATTCGCTGTAAGAGCCACCGAGTGTCGCGAAGTTCGAACGGTACGCGGCGTTAACGCTTGCCGCATTTTTACCCCCCCGCGCATTACTGCCGGAGAGGGTGTAGCTCAGGCGGTTCGACGCCAGCGCGTTCCCGCTCATGCTGATATTGCTCTGCTCGTAATGCGAATCGCTGGCCGTCAGGCTGGAGGTGATCCAGGCATTATTATCAAACAGCGAGAACGGCAGGCTGAGGGAGAGGTAAAGGCGCGTCTCTTCTTCACTGTCCCTGTTCCGTACCCGGCTGGCCGACAGGGTATAGCTGGCGCGGCCGATGGCGTTGGAATAGCCCATCTGGTATTCGCGCGTGGTTTGCTGTGAGTTCCAGTAATCGCGCTGTGTGCCGGAGACAAATACCGTGCCCCAGTTATTGAGCAGGCGCTGATTAAGGTTAAGCGTAAAGGTATTCTTGGGCTGCGCCGCGCGCAGGGCATCCCAGGTGCTTAGCGACATGTCGGGCGCAACGCCAAACCGATCTTCATAGTCGTCGTACTGCGCTCTCAGGCGCTGATACCCTTCGCGCGAATAGAGCGCGTCGCTGAAGCTGTAATAGCCTTTAGTGGAATAGCGATAGGCCGCCAGGGTGAAGTTGGTGGCGGTGGTATCGATAAATTTGCTGTACGACACGCGATAACTCTGACCGCTGCTGGTGCGATCCTGTAGGGTGGTTTTGGCGTGGGTGACATCAAACGAGACCGCGCCAAACGGAAGGTTCCACCCGGTACCGACAAGCCCGGCCTGGTAGTTATCGCTAATAATCGTCCCGGTATACCCGGTGATGAGATTATTAAACCCGTAGCGCAGCGTGGCCTGCATGAATGCGGGTTCGGCATCGAGCGTGTTCTGGTGCACTTTACCCGCCACCACGCTGTACTGACTCACCCCTTCTTTTAGCATCCCGGGCACGGCGGAAAACGGCACCGTGAAGGACTGCTGTGAACCGTCCGCTTCACGCACCACCACCAGCAAATCGCCCGCAGAGCCGGTAGGCTGAATGCTGTCGAGGGTAAACTGGCCCGGCGGTACGTTCTCCTGATAGATCACGTTGCCATTCTGGATAACTTTCACCAGGGCGTTCGTCCGTGCCACGCCGTGAACCACCGGTGAAAAACCCTGCTGTGAATTTGGGCGCATCTTCATGTCCGACGCCAGCGACACGCCGCGCACGCGCAGGGAATCAAACAGATCGCCAGGAATATAAAAGTCACCCAGCGTCAGGTTGGATTTCAGCGAGGCCAGGGGACGGCGCAGGTAGCGGGTATTATTCTGCCAGCTACTCTCTCCGCTGGCCGTTTTCCGCCAGGCGCTGCTGTCGCGAAACTGCCAGCCGAACAGGTTGGCGCCGGAATCCAGCCCGGCATAAAAATCATCATTTGTGTCTTTCGCAGCGCCTTTTGCACGGGTGTTATACCAGGTCGTGTTCCACGAGAGCATCAGCGCCGGGATCCCCTCATCCCAAAACTGGGGGGCAATGTAACCTTCTTCAGTACGCAGCACGGCCGCCTGCGGAACGGTAAGCGCCAGACTCAGGGTGCTGGTATCGGTTTTGACTTCACCGCCCTGAACCAGATCGCGCAGCTGCACCTGCCCGTGCGCAATGGCGGGCGCAGGTACGGACGTGGTGTTGATGCCAAGCGACCGGGCATCTTTCCAGGCAAGGCGGATGTCGTCACGCTGCTCGCCGTAGATGACGGTATAACGTCCCTTCCAGCTGCCGTTTACGTAGATATCCATCTCCTGATTGCCGGCAGGCATGGCGTTGTTTTCGGAAAAGCGAGACAGATCGGACTCACCGGATGCGCCAGCAAGCAGGGAGGGATCAAACGAGACGGCCCCTGATTTATGCGAAAGCAGAAGCGTGCAGACTGCCAGCAGACAGAGTCTGTTTTGTTTCATTTTCATGGTGAGTCTTTCCGATCACTGACTGGTGAAAGTCCGGGTTTTATACGCGCCAAGATCGTCCACATACATCAGCTGGAAGGTCTGTCCGCGCTTAACCGTATTTTTTGCGGCGACCGTCAGCTGCCCAAACGGGGAAACCATCGGGGACTCCTGGAGCAATTTCGTTTTACCCAGCGAAATATTGGCGACCGTAATATGGAACGGACTGTTATTTGTAATGCGAAAGCGATCGCCTTCGGCGGCGAGCGTCAGTTTCGCCACCGCGTCATCCAGCGTGCCTTTCAGCGCAGCGGGCCGGTAAAAAAGTTTGATACGGGATTTAATCGCCAGCTGAACGGTATTCTGATTTTGCAGATTTTCAGGTCTGGGCGGAATGTCGAGAACATTCAGGAAAAAGACGGATTCGCGATCCGCAGGCAAGCTGGACGGCAGCTTTTTAATACGAAGCTGTTGGCCATTATGTTCGTTAACTTTTATCACCGGCGGCGACAGCAGAAACGGCACATTGGCTGTTTCCGGCGTGGAATTAATATCACCGTCATCTATCCAGGATTGCACCAGAGCGGGCGCATCGCCCGTATTCATTAACTGGACGATCACCTCTTTGTTATTTTCAGGATAAAGGACACGGGTGCCATTAATGACAATATTGGCCCATGAGTGACCGGTGCTTAGCAGTAAGCCTGCCAGCAAAATTGCCTTGCGCATGATTGCAACCTTAAATACAGGCTCTGCGAAAACAGAGCCTGAATAATCATTATTACAGGTAGGAAATGGTATACGTTACGTTGGAGCTTAACTCGCCCACGGTGGCGGCAGCGGCGTTCGTTTTATAGTAATAAACATCCAGCGTCAGCGTCTCGGAATCTGGCGCGGTCGCTGTACCCATAATATCCGTAGTGTAAGGCTGGTTCAGGGTAATTGGCGTAGACGAACCTGGCTCCACTAACGCAAAACCGACATTACGTGCCACACTGGCATCGCTTTCATTCACGCTGTTATTCAGCAGGTATTTACCGTCAGTGGAAATATTATCCGCGCTGGAGAAATACACTTTCAGCGGGGTACCGGTTGTTCCGGCTGCTGGTGAACAACCTGAGAACGTCAGCGCAATAGATTTTTTATTCTTAGTGATCAGGCCAACCGTGGTGCCTGCATCTTTTACCGAAATAGGGGAAAGCGCAACGGTAAAGTCCGCGCTTTTACCGCCGTTAATGGTACAGGTTGTATCGGTAATAGCGCCGGTAAAGTTAATGATACCACCCGCTGAATTGTCTGCGGCAACTGCGCTGGTAGAAGCAATAGCGGCGGCCAGCAGTGATACGGTCATGATCGATTTGAACATGATAAACTCCATGAAGATTTGTGTTATTTAAAATGAATGTTAATCGGCTACACATGTCCCTGATGTACCGGCTAGACGCATTGCGACTCGGGAGAATGCTTTGACGATATTATGTTGCACTAAAAAAGTACATAACAAAACATTATTCCAACAACTTCTAAAGTTTAAGATTATAATCTTGCGAGTTAGTTTTTTTTAATGTTTTAACCTAAATGCGTTAGTTCGAATATTTTTATTAATGATTTAATAATTGTTAATTAATGAAGCTTTATGAATTCATCTCTCAATTAATATCACGCGACTTGACCACACAAACTTTAGACTTATTATTGCCTGGCAAATGCACATAATTTTAACAATGGTGTAATAATAATATGAAGTATCTCATTGATCTTACAATGCTTTATGAAGTCGACACCGGTATGATCATGATTAATGGAGAGGAAGAGTCATCCATTAAGTTATCTAACCAGGCGGGTCGTCTGCTTTATGAACTTATCATCAATAATGGTAAAACTCTCGACAGAGACGACCTGATAAAGAAGGTCTGGGAGGATCATGGTTTCTCTGGTTCTTCGGTGAGTCTGAATGTTGCCATAAGTGAAATCAGAAAAGCATTTCGTACATTAGGATGCGATCCTTTACTGATAAAAACGATACGTGGCAAGGGATTTAGCCTTGCCGCGCATATTGAACATCACACGGTCAGGCCGCCGGTCGTTTCAACGCTTAGTGAGCAATCTGCCTCTGAAGCATTCGATACGCTAGCGCATAAGAAAGATGCCGATCCGCCTAAACAATTAATATCGCTGCACAGACTCTTTATTTCTCTTTGCACGTTATTACTGATTACCGTTATCGGCACCGCTGTTTTACTGTTGCACCAAAGGGATTCCTATGCCGAGAGCCTGAAAGATTCTGATATGCATCTGCTCGGTAAAGTGGACCGGTGTACGGTATACCTGATCGATAAGAATATGTATCAGCCGCGACAGCACTACTTTAATCACGTAAAAGAGGTCATTGCCAGTCAACATATCGACTGTCAACACCAGGTTGCAGATGCTTACTATTCCAGGTTTAAAAAGTCGCAGATAGAAAATTATTTCCTGGCCATCTGTTATCAGCAGGACAGTATCGACGATTATAAGAACTGCATTTCTTACAGAAGCCTGACCGGGAGTTAAAATATGTCAAGGACTAAAATGAGTGTACTGTTCAGTATCGTACTGGCGCTGTCTGCCATCGCGTTGTTGTGGATCTATTTTACCAGAACGCAGGATGAGGGGTTTGGCTGCCAGTCAGATACCATTTCCTGGAAAACCTATTCCACGGGTGAGTTAACCGATATGTCGCTAACCACGCTTTTCCTGTTTAACAACAAAGATGTTGTGACGGTTATTCATAAAGGCGTACTCAAGAAAGAGGGCAAAAGCTACCTGATTGACAGAAATTACACGCTCAGCGTGGAAAAAGTCGACGGAAGCAATATCTTTTATATTAAGGATAAAAAGCTGAATAAATCTGAAGATGATGCGGCGCCGGATGGCGTTGTAAACGAAATGTTACTTGATAATATCAACTTCTTCTATATTACCCGCGTTAAACCGCACGCCTGGTTAATTAAGGGGCTGGTTTTGCCTGTAATGATGTGTGTGGCTGTTCCGACGTCCTGATATTTCTCTTTATTGAAAAATCGATATTTATCTATTGCTCGGGAAATTGAGTGATTTACTCAATACGTAACAATAAGATACGAGAAATTTATTTATATTTTTATTGTTATTCTCCGGCGAGTGAATTTTTCTGTATTGCCTCGTTATTTTGCGGCTGTCTATACTCCGCCTCGAAAAAGGGGCTCCCCTTTTTATACACGTGGATTCTTTTTTGAAGGACTAAATAAATGAACAAACTGAACGCTATCGTTCTGGGCTCCCTGCTGTCTGTTTCTGCCCTGAGCGCAGTTAATGCAGCAGAAACGACGGCTTCTGCCACCTGGCAGGCAACCGCGACCAAAGACAGCGAATCCGACCTGGTTGTTACGCCAACGCGTGCTTTGAACTTCGTTTACAGCGCCAATACCCAATCTTTCAACACCGATACCGGTCTGTTTGATGTGGCTATCCGTGGCGATCACTCTACGGCGACCAGCTTCAAACTCGAAGCTATCCTCGACGATTCAAACAACACGCTGTTCAGCGTGGGCGGTGAAGCGACCAAGCTGAAAGTGGGTGCGCGTTGGGGCGGTAACGACCTGGGCTCTATCGGTGGCACCGTGGGGGCGAAATCAACCGCATGGACCACGCTGGTTGATTCTTCTTCTAACACCGGCGTCTCTTCTGGACTGTGGAACCTGACCACCAGCGCAGGCGCGGCGGCAGATACCGAAATTACCGGCCAGGACAAATTCGTCTTCTACGTTGACTCCGCTCAGGACAACGCGGGTACTGCGAAAGAGTTCAAAGACCTGACCAACAGCCTGTGGGAAGGGACCGTATCTGTTGCGTTCCGCGCAACCTGGGGCTAAGGCCTGATCGATCCAGGGGCGCAAGCCCCTGTTTAGGGAAATAGCATGTTTAACCTCAAATCCGCCTTCTTATCTTTATTATTTATCTCTTCCTCCGCGCTGGCCATTAATGTGGGAAAAGTCACCACCATTATTCCTGCGGATGCTGACTCCACCGCCAAGGAAATAAAAAACGAAGCAGACAGCGTGCGTATTGTTTCTGTTCGCGCACAGCGGATCAGTAGCCCAATGGATGAAGGGATCGTCATTAATCCGGAGAAAGTGGACGAGCTGTTGCTGACGCCCACGCGCATGGTAATGCCCGCCGGTACCAGCAATATTGTCAAATTTTACTATCACGGAAACGCCGATAACAAAGAGCGTTACTACCGCATTACCTTCACGGATGAAGGGGTGAGCGAAGAGGTGGACAGCGGTTCACCAAAAAACGGTACCGGGATGACGCGCGCGGTGGTGAGCACCATTCTGGTGGTTCAGCCCCGTGATAAGAAGATCGACTTCGTCTATGTGGCGGGAAAAATAACGAATAAGGGCAACACCGCTTTTCGCGTCAATGCGACCGGAACCTGCCTGAAGCCGAATCCGGAATCACCGACTACGCCGTGTACCAAAAACTTCTACCTGATGCCGGATACCTCGCGCGCTATCGAGGATATCAACGTGACGGATAACCATTTTCATCTCGGAATATGGGACCTGAAACAGTTCATACCTGTTAAGTAAGGATGCATGGTGAAAAATAAATTAGTGTTGCCGGTGATGATGGCTTGCGCATCCGGCACGCTGCCCGCGCTTGCGCATGCAGCCTCAAGCTCCGTGGTTATCGCTAATTACCGTTTTCCCGACTCGCTTTATGCACTGCTGGAGCAGGGGATCAAAATTCCCGTCTATCTGGTGAATACGCGTCCACACTCAGCACAACAAGGGAACCACGAAGGCACGGCGAGCGAATATGTTCGTATCGGTGACGTGACGCTCTTTGCAAAAGATCTGAAGCTGGGGCTGAGGGACGTTCAGGTCCAGGAGTCTGATAACGGCATTCGTCTGTCAAAAGAGATGAGAACGTTATTGCAGAGCATTAACGACAAGCAGTTTGATGACCAGATGCGCATTCCGGTAAGTACGGGGTCCGCGTTCGAGCTGGATCAGAAAAAAATGCGCCTGTTGCTGAATCTGTCGCAGAGCGACTACGGGGTGAATATTCGCCCGCGTGAGGTGGACATTGATGCGCCGGAGTCTGACGACCTGAGCGGCACATTCTCCTACAACCTCGGGGCGTATCACACCGAAAGCGGCTACGGTGACAGCTGGTCATCGGGCTATCTGAACGCGAGAAACTGGATCTCAATGGGCGTTGATCATGTGCTGATCGACGGCTCTGGCTATGTCAACGAGAACAGCAGTGATACCCAGATGAACGCGGTTATGTGGGAGCGCGACTATCAGGGGATGCGCTACGCCGCGGGCATGCTGAACGGCTGGGCGATGCAATCCCTGGCGAGCGTCAGTGGGATTTCCGGCGGTGAAGTCTACGGTGTGTCCATGGGCAACCAGGCCAACTCACGTAAGCGCGATAACACGCTCTCGCTGACGCCGGTGGTGGTCTATTTCCCCACGGCGGGCGAGGCCCGTATTCGTCGGGACGGGCAGCTTATTGGTATTCAGCGCTTTGATGTGGGTAATCACGAAATTGACACCAGCAGCCTGCCCTACGGGATCTACAGCGTCGAAGTCGAAGTGGTGAGCGGAAGCCGCACCGTGTCGCGTAGCATGTACACCGTGAATAAGCCGTTCTCCAGCAACGTGTCGGAAACGCTGCGCTGGCAGATGTGGGGCGGGATGTATAGCCGCGATAAATCCGTCGTCAATTATAAAAAATACGCGAAACACAAAAACGAGCAGGACAACACCTACTACTACGATTATGACACCAAACATAAAGACACCATGTCGCTGGTGGGGGCCTCGTTCAGCAAGCGCAGCGGGATGGTCGACTGGAACGCCTCCACCTACATGATGCGGGAACACATCGTCAGCGAGCTGTGGGCCTCCCTGAACCTGACGGGCTATTTCTCGGTGAATACCCAGACCATGGCCGCCTCCGACGGAACGTACCGCGCCAACTACGGCGCGAATCTCAGCCTGCCGTGGCAGATCGGTTCGGTCTGGTACTCCCATGAACAGCTCTCCAGCGGCAAGTTCCTCGATATCTATGAGAGCAAGGGCAACACCTGGGGCGCCTCCTTTAGCCTGCCGTCGTTCGGCCTGCCCTCAGCGGGCAACCTGAGCCTGATGCGTCAGGAGGACGACCTCTATCGCTATAAACGCTATCAGCTGGACTACTCCCAGGGGTTATACGCCGGTCGCTACGGTACGGCGCGCCTGCGGGTGGGGATGTCGCGCAACAAATACGACGGGTATTACGAAGAGAAAGATCGCTACGTGATGCTCGATTTCGCCATACCGCTCGGCAATACCGTGTCGGTTGGCGTTTCCCACAATCGCGATACCGGCACGGCGCTGAACGTCAGCGCCAGCCGCCAGTTTGAAGGCGATTACCTGAAATCGGCCACCGCCAACGTCTCGAAAGCCTTTAACAGCCGCCAGGATCGCAGCGTAAGCGGCGGCGGCAGCGTGAACTTCGACACGCCGTGGAACAGCAACATCCTCAGCGTCCAGAGCGGCATGAGTAAAGGCTGGAACTCCACGCTGACCAGTGACGGCAGCGTGGGCTGGTCCAAAGAGGCCATCGCCGCCGGGAAAGGCACCGAAAGCGCAGGGGTGATTGTCAGTACCGGTCTCAAATCTGATGAAGCGCTGACCCTGAAGCTTAACGGCCGGGCAGAACGCATCAAAGGGGATAAAACCTGGCTGTCGCTGCCGGCATACCAGGCTTATGACCTGGAAGTGATGAACAGTGAAACCGGTACGGAAAGCTATGAGATTGGCGCGAATGCGCGTCGCCATATCACGGTTTATCCGGGCAATACCGTGGTGATGAAGCCGCAGGTGAAGAAAATCGTCACCCTGTTTGGCCGCCTTGTGGATGCAAACGGCAATCCGATTGGCGCCACGCAGATCAAAAACCACGTTGGGCTGACCCGGACGGAGAACGACGGACGCTTCGTGATCGACGTTGATAAGAACAACCCTGTCCTGAGTATCGCCACGCCGGACGACAGCGTCTGCGAAGTGCGCCTGGACATTGAGTCTAACCGCGGTGCGCTGTGGCTCGGGGACATCTCCTGCGACAAAGGCGATTTCGTCTGGCAGGAAGCAAAAGGAACGCAGGAACGTGACGATGAAAAAGATATTCGCTCTTAATTTGCTGCTGATGAGCGCGGTGGCCCATGCGCAGGAGCTGCCCTATTTCGCCATTAATAATCCGGACAATAACGGTACGGGAAACAGCGCGGGGCTGTTTAGTCTGAACAGCACCTCGACCGCGTTTTTACACGGTTCGCGTGAGTGGCCGACGCTGAGCGCGAAAACGAATAACGGTATCGCCACTTACATCCCGGACAACAGCTACAGCGGTCCGGCAGGCAGCGCGCTGACCATCGACTTTTCGGTGACCGGTTCCAGCGCCTCTCCGTTCTTTAAAGGGACGGCGTGTTCCTCGTCCTGCGGCAACACGGGGTTCACCCCGACGACCCGCTATACCGATACGTCGATGGTGGTTAAGCCGCCGGTGATGGAGCCCGGCACGTCATACGGGCGCTGGGTCCTGGGCGATCCGTTCTTTAACTATCTGCTCAACGCCGCGCCAGGGGATGAAGTGACCATCACCTCCACGCCGCAAATCAGCTCTATCAACAAAGTGACCACCACCAATACGCTTCACAAGGTGGGCACGCTGACCATGACCAACTCCAGGGCGCTCAACCTGGGGATTGACCCGATCAGCGGCGAGGTGACGATTGTCGATGGATCAACGGGGGCAACCTGCACCAAATACACCCGCAACACGGTCTCTGGCGTGCTGTGCGACCTGCTTGAATACACGTTTGTTGGGGAAGATATCTCCGGTTACAACGGGGGGCTGGCGCTCACCTCTTCCCGCGTCAACAGCGTGCTGCAATCGCACATGAACGGCGGCACCGGGCTTGCCGCCGAGCTGACCTTCGATGAAAACACCTGGTACAGTATCTCCGGCGGTATCCTGAGTGATACGCGTGTCCTGGCAAACACCTTCCTCGCGGCGCCGCAGAAAAACGGCGGCAAAGCGTACCTTAAAATATTTTTGCCGAAAGCGTTAATTCTGAGCGTGGCGCAGGCGGGGGACGGCAGCAGCATTGGCAATATCGTCAGCCTGTGCCTGACGCCCGGCAACAGCTCGCTGGCGGCGGATTTCTGCTTCCAGCCGGGGGGCGGCCTGGTGATTAACCCTATTCAGCCGGGGCTGGAGATTACGCCCGACAACCCGGATTACGCCCTCGATCCTGACGGTCTGGGCGGCTCCGGGAAAGGCGCCATCGGCGAAACGCCCATTGAGATCCCCTACACCATCACCTACAGCGGGGCGCAAAAAGATGCGGCGATTGCGGTCACGGTAAAAGTCACCGGGCCTACTCAAAGCCTGAATGGGGTGGACTACTGCGCCTTCAGCGGCAACGGCTTTACGGTTCCCATTCCGGGCAACATGCTGGTGGGGAAAAGCCAGACGCGCATGGCGCATAACTGTAAAGGCGAGGTACTGTCGATCCCGGCGCCAGCCACCCATGCGGAAGAGTGGGACAAAATGAGTTCCGGCGTGACCGATATGTGGCTCTGGAAAACACCGCTGATCCTCCAGTTCGTTATGGATAATCCGGTATCGAAGACCACCTATGACGGAAATAGCTGGTTTGGCGAAGTGACCGCGCAGGGAAGAATAGATGTTAGCGCATCCTGGAATTAATCAACCATGACTGGAAAATTCCTGGCTATTTTTGCAATAAATTGCTTCATTTCCACAGGGGCAAATGCTTTAATTATCGAAAGTCTGAATATTTATTTTCTTCCCGAAAGAGAAGTTGTTTTTCAGCCGATAAAAAACGATACCAGCGAACGTCAGAATTATACCGTTTCGCTTATTCAGGTAGACGTTCCTAAAGAGAAGGGAAAAGAGACCGAAATAAAAGACGGCGAAGTCATGTATTCGCCTAAGCAATTAACGTTGGGGAGCGGTGAGCGCGCGGGTTTTAAATTTTACTATACCGGCCCGCATGACAACAAAGAGCGATACTATCGCGTAAAATTCACCGAGACGCCGCTCCAGGCAAAGGTCATCACGCGCAAAGGCCAGCGCATCCAGTCGGATGTGGTGGTCTCGCTTGAGGCTATTTTGATTGTCCGTCCATGGACACGACATTTTGATTATGCGTTTAGCAACGGGGTGGTGAGTAATACCGGGAATACCTATTTTAAATATGTTTCCTCGGTCGGGTGCAGTACGCAATACAATAATTCAAAATATATTCCTCCAGGGCAACGGCTGGAAATAGATAATGCCGGGCAGGCTGCAAGGCGAATGATTATTTATGGCAATAAAATCATTCCGCTGACCACCTGCCCGTAGCAACCGCTTTCCTTCATAAAAGGAAATTAGCCTTTAGCATCATGCTAAAGATCCATCACTACAGGAGATAAAAATGAAAGCGATTTCATTCGTAGAAGCGAAAGACATTATTGGCGGCGCGTTAAACCCGTTCGCTGGTCTGGTTAAAGGTGCACAGCTGGGTTACGACACTGGCGCCAGCATCATGGGCATGGTTGGCGGTGTGGTTGGCGGAGTTCTGGGTGGCGCAATGGGCTTCCTGGGCGCGCTGGTTGGTAGCTACAACTAATTCACGTTTACAGGAAAAGTATCATGCAAGTTATCGATTTCAAAAAAGCACAGGCCATCATCGGTGGTTGGGATCCGTTTGCTGCCGCTATTCAGGGCGCAAGCGCGGGCTATAACGCGGGCAGCCAGATGTTAGGCGCGCTGGGCGGCACCATCGGTGGCGTATTCGGCCTGGTGGGCGGCTTCATCGGCGGTTTCTTCAGCGCTTAAGCGAGAAGCACGTTGTACGCATGGCCCGCATTGCCGGGCCATTTTTTTATTTCAGCCACGGATCATTATGTTTTCGCTCTTTCAGTATAAAAAACAGGGTAAGACCCCTGTTATTCGCCAGCATGAATTTACCGAATGTGGACTGGCCTGCCTGGCGATGGTGTTGGGGCACTATGACCACCATGTCTCCGTCAGCCAGCTGCGCCGGGAGATTTCCGTTTCCGCCGATGCGGGAACCTCAATGGCGGAATTGTTGACCCTTGCCAGCGATAAAAATATGTCTGGCCGGGTGCTTAAAGGCGAAATCACTGAAATAGAAACGTCTGAGCTGCCGCTCATCGCCTTCTGGCGCGGCAACCATTTCGTGGTCATCGTGAAGATCGACAGCCGCAGCGTGACCGTTCACGACCCGGCCAGCGGCGTGCGTCGTTACCGCCTGAAAGAGGCGGAAAAACTGTTTTCCGGCTATGTGCTTGAGCTTAAGCCCACGCCGTGTTTCGAAAAGAAATCCCCGGATGAAAAGCTCACGCTTGGCCGGTTAGCCAATAAATCTCCGAGCCTGTTCCAGCGCCAGCTGCTGCTGTTTGTGCTCTGTATTTTTACTCTCATCACCATGCTGGCGAGCCCCACCTACGTGCAGCTGATTATGGATGAGGCCATTTCCCGCAGCGACAGCGATCTGGTGATCCTGCTCACCGCGATCTTCGCTATCGTCTTTATCTTTGAAGTCATCGGTAAATTCCTCAAGCAGCTGCTTGAGATCCTGATGCGTAACATTGCCTATGACGATTTAAGCCAGTCCGTGCGCCACTACATGCTGCGCACCCAGACCAGCTGGTTCCGCTCGCGCCCGCCGGGCATCGTGCTGGCTATTGAAAAATCGCTCCACGCCTGCGCGGAGTTCATCAGCAATGGTTACGTGCAAATTCTCTTTTCCAGCCTGATCGCCGTCACCAGCCTGCTGTTTATGCTGCTGTATAACGTCAAAATTGCGCTGCTGACGATGCTGCTGATGGGCGTGTTTTTCCTGATCCGCTTTTCGCTGATCGGCCCCTATCAACGCGCGGTGGATGACTCCATCGAGCGTACCGCCCAGTATGAATCTCTGCTGGTAGAGACACAGAAAGGGATCATTACGCTCAAGGCGAACAATATGGAGCAGGCCCGGGATGCGGTGATGGACAAATCCCAGCGCGAACACATCGCCGGGCTGATGCGTAAAGAGCGGCTGCTGGCCCGCTTTGACGTGGCTTCGCTGCTGGTGATCAATGCCGAGCAGCTGCTGGTGGTCTGCTTTGGCGCGTGGCTGATCCTGGAAGGGCAGATGAGTATCGGGATGCTGTACGCCTATATCAGCTATAAGCGCTATTTTTCCGATGCCATGGTGCAGGTGGCGCAGAAGCTGCTGGACAAAAATGCCCTTAAGGGGCCGCTGGATCGCGTGGGCGACCTGCTGTTTGCCCCCTCTGAAACCAGCCAGTTTGGGAAGCGGATTGTCACCTCGCCGGTCTGTCTGCAATTTGAGGATGTCTCATTTGCTTATCCAGGCCGGGAGGCCACGCTACAGCATATCAACATGACCCTGAAGCAGGGCGAAGAGGCGGTGATTGTGGGCCAGAGCGGGTCGGGAAAAACCACGCTGCTGCGTCTGATCTCCGGCATGTTGCTGTCATCGTCTGGCACGCTGCGGATCAATAAGATCCCCATTGAAGAGTGCGATCTTTCCTCGCTGCGCCAGCACATCCGCATTGTTCATGCAGACGATATTCTCTTCACCGGCTCGATTCTGGACAACATCGCCTGCTTTGACAGCGCGCCGGATAAAGAGCAGGTCATCGCCGCGTGTCGGCTGGCGGAAGTGGACCACGTCGTCGCCCGTCTGCCGCACGGTTACGAAACGGAGATGCTGCCGGGGAACACCTTTTTCTCGGCCGGGGAGATGCAGCGTCTGGTCCTGGCGCGCGCCCTGTACAGCCAGCCTAAGCTACTGCTCTGCGACGAAGTGACGGCGAACCTGGATAAGACCACCGCGCAAAAGGTGCTGGCGAACCTGCGTAGCCTGGGGATTGGCCTGGTATTTGTCACCCACTCGCCGGACGTGGTGGGCTGTCAGGGGCGTCTCTATACCATGGAAAACGGAAGCCTGCGGGAGAGTGCGCCATGATGTTTCTGCCGCGTCTCTATGCCCTACTCTGCGCGCGCCAGGCCGGACGCACCTTAATGGCAAACCGGATTGCGCAAAACTACAGCCAGTTTATGCCCTGCCCGGAGGCCGATGTGCCGGCTGATTTTCTGCATCAGAACGCCCATGAGCTGAGCGGGTTTAACTTCGTGGAACAGATTTTCCCGCCCGCGCTGTGGGCGCGCAACGTTCGCTTCGATCTGCATGCGTACGTGGCGCAGTGGACGCAGGAGCAGGCATTTTACAGTTCATCTCGCACCCTGCTACTGGGCATGCGCTGGGCGGGCTTTGGCCTGATTATGGATGCGCTGCTCGCCACCGCGCCAGATGATGTGCGCTTTCAGTTTATTACCCGTCACCCTGCGCTGCACAAGCTGATGGCCGCACACGACGGACGGCGCGCCGGCTCGTTTTTCGCCCCTCAGCGCCTGGTGACGGTGCTGCTGATGGATGAACGCCTGCCGGATGCGCCACTGTTCCCAATTCAGGCAGGCGATCGCAAGGCGTGGTTAACGGACGTCTCCACGCGGTTTTTATCGCGTTATGGCTACAGCGTCCGAACGCTGCTGCCGGTCTGTTCGCTGCACGCGGCAGAGTTTGGGCTGGAGAGCCAGGCGTATGCGCCAGAGGATTACCGTCTGGCCGCCGCCGACACGCTGAACGCGCTGCGCAAAACCCCCACGCTCTGGAGTGGATGGGACGATCTTTCAGTGATTTATCATGGATGACATATCGTGAAATTAAAAAACCGAAGCCGACAGCGTCGGGCGCTAATCCCGCACCACTTCTCAAAAAGCTATCAAATCAACGCGCCGCGGCTGAAAACCGTGCTGACGCTGTTCATCGCCTTTTTTCTCTGCCTGCTGGTCTTTGCGATTGCTTTCAACTTTTCGGAAACCACGCTGGCACGCGGGGTGCTGATCCCGGCGCAGGGCGATGTGGAGGTGCGCGCCAGAGAGTCCGGAACCCTTGTTGATTTTGCCGTCCGGCCCGGCCAGTACGTGAAGGAAAACGATCCGCTGTTCACCGTGTCGCAGGACTATGGCGGCAAGCAGGGCTCGGTGGTGCAGTTTGACCGCCAGCAGATGGAAGCGGAGAAAAAGCGCAGCGAGCAGCGCATCCAGGCCATTGAGGACTCGATAGCATCGTATCGCAAAAATCTGGCGCAGCAGCTGGCTCTCACTGACAAGCAGATCGCCGTTTCCCGCGATAAGGTGAAGAAGCTGCGCGCGCTGTTAAAAAACAGCACCGACACCTACGAGGCGTGGAAATCCGTCTCCGGGAAGGGCTATGTCTCCAAAGTGGATCTCGATAAAAGCCATAACGATGTGCTCAACGCCCAGCTCAACCTGACGCTGGAGGAGAGCACTATTCTTGAGCTTGAGGCGCGCAAAACCAGCCTGACCGACAGCACCCAGTCGCAAATTGATTCGCTGAGCGAAGAGCAGCTGTACGTGAAAAACCGCATCAGCGAAATCGATCGCAACCTGTCCAGCCGGGGGAGTTCCACCATGGCGATGCTGGCCCCTTCAGATGGCTACGTGGTGGCGATTAACTTCCCGCCAGGCCGGGCCATTACGCAAAACAGCGAGGTGGTGGTGGTGATCCGTAAAAATACCGCGGCGACGATGGAGGGGTACCTGTATGTTCCGGCAACGGGGGTGGGGCGCGTGGCGAAAGGCGATAAGGTTAAGCTGCGCTTCGACTCCTGGCCCGTGGACAAATACGGTTCCGTGGAGGCGACGCTGTCCGATTTCTATGAGGTAAACATTGATGCCCATTCGGCGCTGATCCCGCTCCAGGAAGGGCAGAACTATTACCTGGCTAAAGTGCGCGTCCCCTCCTGGTTTACCGACCCGGACAAGAAAAAGCGCATGCTGATGGGCGGGATGACGGTGAACGCCGATATCGTTATCGATCGTAAACCGCTTATCAATCTGCTGATTGCGCCGCTGGAAAGGGTACGCAAGCGGTTTATCGATTGACCCGATTTCATTTTGAAGCATTTATGCAGGCACTTTTCTGAATTTAATCAAAGTGGTATTGCCTTGTTATCCTTAACAAATATAAGGGTTTAACTTTTATCTCTTTGATTAATGGATTATGCTATGGACACAGTAGAGGAATCTGGCGGGACGTATTTCTATCACGGGAATGCGAACGTAACCCCACAGGAGCTATTTTTGCTGATATTCGCTGAGGGTCTGGCGAACCATCTGGGCGTAACTGTGGAGACTGCTGCAACAATCCTGGCGGGGCAGCCTATATTACCCAAGCGTAAGGTGTTGGGTGCGTCCGGTTCGCGTACAAGTATCGCGTCCAAGGTAGCGCGTCGCATTTTAAAGGGGGTCCACTTTCCTGAAGGCATGAGAGTGGAGACTATCATCGGTATGGGTAAAACCAGACAGACAAATAAGGTTGGGGCCGTCGTGGGAAGAGCAGTTCCCTTTGTTGGCTATGCCCAGGCGGTAATTATCTTTGCCCTAGTTGCCAGAGAAACCAGAAACAAGTACAACCTCATTGCCCGACCGAAAGATCGGATTGCCTGGACCTATTTCTAATGTTGTTGCCGGATGAGCAGGAATTTTTAGATTACATTACTGAGAACTACAGTGAGCGCAAGCGTCCTGCCCTGAAGGAATGGACCTTCCAGGAGCATTTTAACCTCGTACCTGAAGATCTGGAGGAGATGCTGCTCGACCTTTTCAACCGGTATGAAATTGAGCACAGCAACTTTGTCATGGATAACTACTTTGAGCCCGAGCTTTTTTGGTTCCAGTTTGGGCTAAGAAAGAAGTTTCGAGATCGTCAGTACAAGCCGCTAACGCTCGAAATGATAATTGAGTCTGCCAAAGCGGGGCGCTGGTTGTATGATTAAGGGGCTAAGCGCCCCTTGTGCGTTCTATGCTGACTGGCGTTCGTTCCATGCATCGCTGAAGATAATGTTCCCGTCGTTATGCTTCCAGGTAATCTTCTCGTAACGCAGTTCGACCGTTTCCATATGGTTTTCGTTAGGGTTATCCCCTGGCGCCATTGCCGGTGAAATCGAAACTATTCGCACGCCTTCAAGCAGCATGTTGAAGTATTCCTCTTCCTGACCAGAGTAGTTGATCCGATACCATTTTATTTCTGCTGACACCAGGCTTTGACCTGTCGCAACTGCTTTATAAAGATATGGGCTAGAGCAGTCGAATTCTTTAATGATCAGCATAGGGGAATGCATACGTGTACCGGTTATTTTGCCGGTTGCGTTATCTGTTGGGATCATGAGATTGTGGTGGAACCCTTTAACCTCAATGCTGCACTCTCTGTGCTGAACATCAACTCCGCCTTTGATTAATGCTCCACCGTCGTCCTTAAGCCATAAGTATGCTGGTATAGACATTTCCCTATTTCCTTATTTTGTTGAATAACGTCATTATTGCGCTTGAAAACCCCATACCTATTTTTTCCATCAAGTATGTCAATACGCTCCAGCGTATGTCCGCTATCCGCATGGAAAGGTGAAACCAGATCATGTTTACTCCCAATCGATGTCCTTTTAAGACATTGACCAGGCAGATTTTAACCAAAATAAGGAGTTAACTTATGACGCTTCCAGAAAAGATAAAAAGCGGTTCTCTCAGCACTACCGGTGAGGATGACAATTACCCCAGCCGCTCCATCCGCGTCTCCCCCTCCATCATCGACAGCTGATACAGCGAAAACGATCGGTGCTTCTCAATCAACTGTGCCAGCTCCGGCGAGTGGCTGGTGAGCCAGATCTGCGAGTAGCGGCTGGCCTCGGCAATGAGGCTTGCCAGAGCGGGCAGCATCTGCGGATGCAGGCTGTTTTCCGGTTCGTTGAGGGCGATGAATGCGGGAGGGCGCGGGCTTAACAGCGCCACCGCCAGGCACAGAAAACGCAGCGTGCCGTCGGAGAACTCTGCCGGTTCCAGCGGTCTGCTTAGCCCCTCGCGCTGCATCATCATGCGGAAGCGCCCGCCGGTGTTGTCGCTGTAAAACACGCAGCCGGGGAAGGCCTGGTCGAGAATGCGCATCAGCAGCAGCTCGTCGCCAATTTCGACAATGGTCTGAAACGCGGCGGCCAGGTTCGCGCCGTCGCTGGCCAGCACCGGGGAACGAAAGCCCACCTGCGGCGCACGGATCGCCGAGCCGGATGAGACGGAAAACTCATGATAAAAGCGCCAGTTACGCAGGGACTCGCGCATCTGCGACACTTCGGGATAGAGGTGCGGTTCGCCGAGCTGCCCGAACACCGACTCGTTCTCATACAGCGTACCGCTGTGGGTCACTTTTTCGTGATGCACGTTGTTCAGGAAAACCGCCTGATTCTTACGCTTCATCAGCTGTGACGACGGACGACGGTGCTGGCCGCTCAGCCAGATAGCTTCCTCTTTGATCACCGGATCGAGCTGAAACTGTGAGGGATAGGGCAGCTTTTCCACGAACCCGACCTGAAGCTCATATTCATAGGTTTCCGTTTCCACCGCCAGGTTCATGCGCCGCAGCTGATCGCTGCGGGTTTTGCCCGCCCAGAACACTTTCAAAATCCCCCCCTCGTTTGCCAGCGCCTGGGAGAATTGCCCCTGCGCCGCGCTGTGCATCAGGTAAATCGCTTTATAAATATTGGATTTTCCGGTGCCGTTGGGGCCGAACACGATGTTGAGCTGTTCCAGCTCAAGCGACATATCGCGAATTGAGCGGTAGTTCTGAATATGCAGATTTTTGATCATCGGGGTACTCCGCTGTGCATGCTTAACCTGTACAGAATTACAGTATTTTACGCTGAGCGCAAAAAAAAGACGACAGTGAGGGTGTCGTCTAAACGGGGTACAGCTTTGGGCCTCTGTGGGTCAATGGGCCTTCGCTTCTTTCTTATCAGGTAACGGCCAGACGCAGACCCAAATCATCAGGATAGGGATCAAAGTAGTTTTGCGTCATCAGGTACCGGTCAGGGTATTCAGCCAGATAATGCTTAAGCAGCGTCAGCGGCGCGAGGATCGGCAGCAGTCCGTCCCGGTAATGCAGGATCACATCACGCAGTTCTCCGCGCTGGCGGCTGTTCAGCTGGTTACGGAAATAGCCCTGAATGTGCATCAGCACGTTAGTGTGATTCTTCCGCGAAGCGGGTTTTTTAAGGATATTCATCAGTTTGTCGCGATAGGCCACGAAAAACGCGTCCAGATCGTCCCACTCATGCAGTGATGCCACGAACGGACCAATTTCACGGTAGCCTGCCTGATGGTGCGCCAGAAGCTGAAGCTTATAGCGGCTGTGAAAGTCCAGCAGGGCACGGCGCGTCAGGCCATTTTTACGCATTACGTTCAGTTCGTGGAGAGCAAAAACGCGCTCAACAAAGTTTTCCCGCAGTACCGGATCGTGCAGGCGACCGTCTTCTTCGACGGGCAGCCAGGGGAAAGTTTCAAGGAGGGCGGCGGTGAACAGCCCGACTCCCTCCTTGCGGCCCCGGTTGCCGTTTTCGTCGTACAGCCGCACGCGCTCCATGCCGCAGCTAGGGGATTTTGCACAGACGATAAACCCTGACAGATCGCCGATTTTCGGCAGATAATCTGCCGTAAATGCGGCCATCTTCTGCGTGACGTCATCGTGCGGCGCTTTGCTGAATCGCATTTCTGTCTCGCCGCCAGTGGTCATCACCAGGCGCAGCGCCGGACGAGGCGTGGGCAGGCCGATAGCCATTTCAGGGCATACCGGGCGGAAAGCGACCCACTGCGCCAGCTCATCCATCACAAAGCCCATACGCTTATGTCCGCCGTCAAAGCGAACGGCGGAACCGGTCAAACATCCGCTAATACCCAGCACAGGTTTTGTTGTCATGATGTGCACCTCCCGATCTCATATCTAAAAGTTACACAACAATGCGTATTTGTCCAAGTATTGACGGGATTATTTTTTAATCGTCTTTAAAATCAAGAGCAATCAGCTGCCCTTGTAGGTTGAGTAACCGTACTGGCTGAGCAGAAGCGGGATGTGCAGTTTTTCATTGGTGCGGGTGACGGTGAACAGCACCGGCACTTCCGGGAAGAAGGAGTCCAGCTTTTTGCCGTGGAAGTAATCTGCGGTTTTGAAGGTCACTTTATAGACGCCTGGCGTCATATCCTGATCCTGCGGATAGAGCGATTTAATACGCCCGTCGTGGTCGGTTTTACCGCTGGCAATCGGGGTCCACTTGTTCTGCTCCTGCTTTTCCAGCGTGACGGCCACATCCGCTGGCGGCATACCGGTTTGCTGGTCCAGAACGTGGACGCTCAGGGTGCCTGCCGGGGCGCTGAATGCGGCAGGGGCGAAAGCCATTGTAGCCAGTATCATCAGAGGGAGTGTCTTTTTCATCGTGTTTTCCTGTTGAGTTGTCGGTGACAGGAAAACGTTAGCACTCGCTGCGCGAAAAAATATTCAACTTTTCGTGAAGTTTGCCACAGCAGAAAATAATCAGAGGATAATTACCTCAAGGGAAACCTGCTGCTGCCACTGCGCAACCTGCTTTTTCCGCGCGGCGGTAAGTTTACCGCTGGTAACCAGCAGCCATTTGCGATCCGGAAAAATTTCCGGGGCCAGCGCGGCAGGGGGAACCGGCAGTATGTCGATGCGGTGGCCCTGGCCGGTGCGCGTCAGGGCTTCAAGCCAGATCTCACACGGGTCGTTCAGATGCCAGCCGCTGATGAGGATGTTATCGCCCGGCGCTTTTTTATCGCCCTCAAGGCAAAACGAGGTGTAGGCGATGAGGATGCCGTCGAGGATTTCACGCAGCGTCATGGCGGCGGCGACGTTGGCCGATATCTGGCTGCGCAACGGACGCAGCACGTTAGTGACCAGCTCTGGCCTTGGGTATTCGCGTCCGGCGTCGTAAATCATCTGACGCAGGGATTCAATTTTCCCCTCCTGCAACTTTTGCAGCATGGCCTGTTGCAGGGTTTGCCAGTTATTGGCGCGGCGCGGCACAGGGCGTTCCAGCAGTGATTTTACCTGGCCGATGGGTACGCCTTTTTTAACCCAGTCGAGGATTTTCAGCGCCTGCTGAACGTCCTCATCGCTGTACAGGCGGTGACCGCCGTCCGTACGCTCGGGTTTGAGTAATCCATAGCGTCGCTGCCACGCCCGCAGCGTGGTGGCGGTGATGCCGCTGAGTCTGGCGAATTCGCCGATGGAGTAAGCCATGTCTGCATCCGAAGAGAAGGAGTAGTCTCAATATACTACGAATATTCCCCGACGGGATGAAGCGCCGCACGGGTGCGCTACACTTAACGTCCAACCGCGTAAATGAAAGGAGTTCTCATGAGGCTATGGCCTGTCGTTACCGGTGTCGCCATTGCGCTGACGCTGGTTGCCTGTAAATCTCCCACGCCGCCGAAAGGCGTGCAGCCCATTACCGGCTTTGATGCCAGCCGCTATCTCGGCAAATGGTATGAAGTCGCCCGACTGGAAAATCGCTTCGAGCGCGGTCTGGAACAGGTGACCGCGACGTACGGCAAGCGCAGCGATGGCGGTATCAGCGTACTGAATCGTGGCTATGATCCGGTGAAGAACAAGTGGAATGAGAGCGAAGGAAAGGCGTACTTTACCGGCGAACCGACTACGGCTGCGCTGAAGGTATCGTTCTTCGGCCCGTTCTACGGCGGCTATAACGTGATCAAGCTGGACGATAAGTACCAGTACGCGCTGGTCAGCGGCCCGAACCGCGACTACCTGTGGATTTTATCGCGCACCCCGACCATTCCGGAGGCGGTAAAACAGGACTACCTGAATACCGCACGCGATCTGGGCTTCCGGGTCGATCAACTGGTGTGGGTTAAACACTGACCTACTGATACGAAAACGTAATGCTCGCCAGGGCGTTAGCCGAGCCGGGGACCAGCTCTCCGGTTCGGATGTACTGCGCCTGGAACGGCAGCGACAGCGTTTGTGCTGCGCTGGTGGTCTGGATGAAAAACTGTCCCGTCGTGCCTGCGGCCGAGCTGTCTGGCCCCATCATCAGCGGCCCGGTACCGTTATAGAAAAACTGCACGCCAATGCCGGAGGCCGTGGAGTCCCCGGTCAGCGTCACGACCGACGAGGTATTTGACGGCGTGGTCTGATCGGTCATTACTGCGTTAACCGCCACGTTCTCATCGCAGGTCAGGCTGACGTTAAACGCCTCCGATGGCGAGGTGCTGCCTACGCTGGGTAGCGTGTGAACATCAATGGTGCCCAGGTCGACGTTGGCGCTTTTCGTGCCTACCGTGCAGCCGCTTGCCGTCACCGTGATGGTGGTCGGGTTGATGATCACCTGCGCGGTTTTCACTTCGTTGTTATAGGCCGTCAGGATCGCCGCATTAATGGTGGGGGTCTGGTATACGCCGGATTTCAGCGGAACGCCGGTCTTGATAAACGTCACTTTTGCCGACCAGCCCAGTGTGGAGGCGTAACCGTTAGTCCCGTCGGCCGGATAACTCTGCGTAATGCCCGTCTGCATCGGGACATAGGTGGTGCCGTTATAATCTTTAAGCCCAAGAATGAAGCCGATGCCGGGCACGCCCGTTTCAAATACCATGTAATTTGCACCATCAAGAATAACCGTGATGCCGGTGGCCGTTACGCTGCTGCTCGGCTCCAGCGTCCCTTTGGAGCAGGTAAAAACCAGGCCGCACCAGAACACTTCCGAGACGCTCGCAGTGGCGCTCCATTCAGAGCCGATCGTATTTCCGGGCACGATGGAATCTGCCGGGCCGGACCATGACATGGGTGTTGGCGAAAGGGTGATATCCGATGTCCAGGAGAGGGCAAGCGCCTGAGAGGTCATGAAAAACAGGCCTAAAAAAAGTAAACGCATTATTGATACTCCGTCGTCCAGGTCGCCACTGCCGAAACGTCTCCGGCATTGACCGGCGCACCCGTGGCGGCCAGTCGCGCATAGAAGGTCATTTTTACGCTGTCATCCCCCGCCGCGCCGTAAGCAGTGGTTTGGGTGTCCAGCGGGATAAGTACGCTGTCTTTATCCAGAATCTGCACCGCCACGCCGGTCGCGCCGCCGTCAGCGACTTTCAGAAGCTGCGGGTTTTCGTCATCCGGCGTACCGCTGAAGCGGATTTTCACGCCAGCAAAGGTAGGGCCGCACGCTTCAAGGGTGAGCGTGAAGGGCGTTTTGATATTGCTGACTGCCCCCGCCTCGCTAAATTGCTTTACGCCGAGGGTGCCCAGCGGCACGTTTTGCTCCTTCGAATCTTCCGAGACAATACAGGTATTGCCGATCACGTTGCCGGTCACGGAAACCAGCACGTCATAGCCGTGTACGGGGACGGTGATGAACATCAGCAGGATCAGGGGGAGAAACCGGACGGTTACTGACATATGACCTCCTGGGAATACAGCCCGGTGCGGGCCTGATAATTTTTCGGGTTCAACGCATAGCGGATCGTGCAGCGCTGGGCGCTGTCGCGTCCCCATACGGCATGCAATGTTCCCTTCGCTGACAGGCCGGTCAGATACACGCTGCCGCCATCGCCGACGATACCGCTGGCGTTGTCATCCTCTGACGAGACCAGCGTGCCGAAGGGGAGCACGTCTTTAGCGTGACGCACGATAAACATCGCTTTTGCCCCCTGACGCGTGGTGAGGGTGGCGCGAACCAGTGCCCCGTCGGTGGGGATTTTATTGGCGATGGCGTTCTCAAGCTCCACGTCATTGCCCACGGTGGTGACATCCAGCGCAACCTGATTAACGCGATACGGCGTGGCGTACGGGATCACCGCATAGCCCTGGCTGTCGGTTTTGATGCCCTTGTGGTTGAGCACGGCGACATGGCTGGCGCCCGGGGCTTTCACCAGGATATTGGTGTTCCCGAGCGGCTGGCTCAGCGTCAGGCCATCCTCATGCAGCACCGCACCGCCGCTCATCCCGTAGCTGAGGTTGCGGGAGTTACTGGCGTAGCTGTAGCCCAGGTTATAGTCTCCCCACGCGCCCTCGTATTGCAGCGCGGCATCGCCGCCGTAGTGCTGCTGCGCGCTGTAGCGCTGGTTGACGCTATAGAAAAGATTCTCCTGTCCCGGCAGATAACCACTGACACCGGTACTGGCGGTGGTGCCAGCGGGATCCGCATGGGTAGCGGTAAAACGGAGGCGGGTCGACAGCGCCGGGTTACCCAGCGGCACCGACAGGGACAACGCAAGGATATTGTCTTTCTTGTTGTCGTACAGGCTAGAGCTACGCTGGGCGCTGATGCCAAGCGACAGATTACGAAACGTTGCGTTCCACGCGAACTGCAAACTTTGCGTGGTTTTTGACGTATTCCAGTAGGTTTGTTGATCCCAGGACAGAGACAGCGCGCCGTATTCGCCCATCGGCTGCGACAACAGCAGCTGATTTTTTGCCTTACGCGACATATGCAGGTTGTAAACCGTGTCGTAGTGAGTGGTGACGGTGCCATCGTCTTCCACGGTCTGTTTTGGCGCGCCGCCCGCCATGCCTTTGTAAGTGGTATCGCTGAGAGTATAAAACCCTGCCGTTGAGTAACGCAGCGAGAAGAAATTGACCCGCGTACCGATATCGTTCAGCAGCTTGCTGTACCGCAGGCGCACCGAATCCCCGGTGTAGTGCTGATTATCAGCCAGCTGGCTGCGGGCATGGGTGAGGTCGAGGGAGTAGGCGCCAAAGCGGCCGAGATTCTGCCCGATACCGAAGGCCAGGCCGTTGTAGCGATCGGAAAACTGCGCCCCGCCATAAAACGTGAGACCGTATCGCCAGCCCAGGAACAGCTCGCCCTGCGCGAAGGAGGGCGAGATCTGATTGCCCGCAGGGCGGTATTTCCCGGCCCCCAGAGCATATTTCACCTGACCGTTACGCACCAGATTCGGCACGCTGGCAAAGGGCAGGGTGTATTGCGTCTGGCTGCCGTCGCTCTCCTGAATGGTGACCGCGAGATCGCCGCCGGAAGAGGTTGGATAGAGATCTTTCAGCACAAACGCCCCCGGCGGAACCGAGGTTTGATAGATAACGTTACCGTTCTGGCGAACCGTCACCGTGGCATTGCTGCGCGCGATGCCGCGCACTTCAGGCGCGTAACCGCTCAGGCTGGCGGGCAACATATTGTCATCGGTCTTCAGGGCAATCCCACGCAGGCCAACGGCGTCAAACACCTGCGATGAGGTGAACGTTTCACCGGCATAAACCTGGGCACGCAGGGCGCGGATATCCCGCTGTAGCCAGGTCTGGACGTGGGTGAGCTCGTTACTCTCTTTGGTCCACGTGGTGAAATCACGCAGCCGCCATGCGCCCAGGTTGGCGCCGCTGTTCAGGCTCACAAACAGCTGTTGTTCCCGCGTGCGCGTCTCGCCCCGGTAGTCATTATTCGCGCCATTGACCACATAGTTCAGCCACGCGGCAGGGATGCCGGATTCCCAGCTCTCCGGGCTGACGTACCCGCGCGGCAGAGCGCGCATCGCGCTTTGCGGTACGGTGAAGTTGAGGGTAAGCGTCCTCTGGTCAAAATCAAACCGGGTATCGGCGAACGACCGGGTTAAAAAAATGCAGCGCTGCGCAGGCGACAGCTCACCCCCTTTCGCCTGACGGCTGTCGATGCCAAGTGCGGCGAATTGCGCAGGCGTAAGGCACGGCAGGGCTTCACCGGCGGTGTTTTCAGCGACGCGAAACGTGACGTTACCTGTGAACGCGAACTGGGTGTTGATATACACGTTAAGATTGTACTCGCCCGGCGGCAACGCGCTCCCGGCGTTGACCCAGGCGAGATCGGCACTGTTTGCCTGTTCGCCGTTAAGAAACGCAGGATTAAAGTGCAGCTCGCTTTCGGCAGCCACGGCTTGCCGAATCACCAGGGCGATCGCCGTGGCGCACAGGATTTTAATTTTCATGTGGTCACGCCTTACTGTTTTTATTATTGGGACAATGACGTGCGGGTAACGGGCGTCCAGGCCCCATAATCGTTAATCGTCTGGTAGCTCATGCTGCTCGCATGGCTGAAGGTGTCTGCCAGCGTCACGCTGGTTTTCGGCGGCACCATGACGGGCGACACCGGCCTGCCATCAATTTTCAGGTTAATGGTGGTGAGGTAATACGGCGTTGGGTTGGTCAGCGTGACCTTGCCCGCGCGGTAGGCGCCTGCAAGGTTTTTCCATGCCTCTCCTGCGCCTTCCCGAAGCGACTCAGGGCGATAAAAGACCTTGATGCGGTTGGCAGAGGCGAATTGCAGCGAATTGCCGGAACCGTTTTTAACCTGCTGTGGGATAGCTTTGACCGTCATCCAGTACAGCGTTTCGCGATCGGCTGGCAGTGCGTTGCCGCTGAACATGATTTTCACCGCGCTTTCGCTGGCGGGCTTCATGACGTACAGCGGCGGCGTGATGACGAAGTCGTTGGTACGGCTCCCTTTCTCGTCTTCCATCCATGACTGGATCAGGAACGTGGCATCAGGGTGGGTATTTCTTACCTGCATCATCGTCTGCGTCGTCGCGCCTGCGTAGACCAGCCGCGTTGCACCCAACCCCACGCCGCCTGCATACACGGCGGATGAACATAACGTGCCAGCCAGACAAATCCATGTGTTTACGCGCATTGTGCGTCTCCTGAAAGCTGAGTCAGACCCGGCCAGCAGACCGGGCCTGAAGATTACGAATAGGTCACGGTGTAGGTTGCGACCGCGCTGGCATCACCCGCCGTGGCGTTGCCCAGTGGGGAGTAATATTTCGCGCTGAAGTTCAGGGTGTTCGCCCCCGCACGCAGGGGGATCGCTGCTGCCGGCTCACCCAGCCTGACGACGTTGCCCTGTTCATCATAAAGACGGATAGCGACATGCTGCGCCGAGCCCGCGCCGCCGTTTACTCCCGCGGCCAGGCTATTCACATCGGTACTGTCCGGCGTACCGGTGAAGGTGATAGCCACAGTCGTTGCGGCAATGGGGTTATCTTCCGTGGACGCGGAGGTATCGGCGATTTCGCAATCTTCCAGCGTGATGGAGAAGGCTTTTGCGGTACTGGCTTCACTGCCTGCGGCAGCCAGCGTGGCGGTACGCACTTCACCCATGTCGACGTCGATATTCGCGCTACCGGCGCTGATGGCACAGGCGGAGGTCACCACTTTACCGCTAAAGTTAACCGTGCCGCCGCTGGTGGTGGCGGCCAGTGCTGAGCCCGCTGGCAGCAGGGCGGCAATGCTTAATGCCAGCAGAGAATGGCAAGTAAGGCGTGCTTTCATTTCATGGTTCCTTGGTTTTTTTATTACGAGATTTGCTCTGAAAGCGGCAGGTCTAACTGGTTAAAAAGACCAGCAAATCTGTCTTATTCCTGAGCCCGAGTTTTCTTATCGCTGAGCTTTTTAAAGCGCTCACGCGGCGATAAGAAAGTTTCTCCAGTTCTGCGATGTAACGTATATCCAGTCCGTTCCTGAGTTCCTTTAATACCCTCCTTTCTCCAGGCGTCAGCGATAACGCCGCTGGCTGCTTTTGGGGCCGATAATGGCTATCGACCATTTTTGCTAGCTTTATCCGCCACTGATAAACCGTGTTCTGTAGCGAGATATAGGCATCAATATCTTCCCTGGCCCATAACAGGGAATGGGCATAGGTTGAATACAGGCAGATAATCACCTCTGGATGCGTGGCTTTGATTTTTTTTAAATATTTCAGTGAGCCATACCCTGTATGGTATTTCTCTGCGCCGGATATAAATAAGATATCGATACGAATCGACGACAGCGCCTTATCCAGTTCCTGATAACCTCCTTCGATGATAATGATGTGAAGGTCGTCGCGGATGCTGCGTAATAACGTTTTAATGCCGTTTCTTGCATAATGATCGCCGCCCATCAATGCAACAGTAATATGCTGTGTTATTTGGTTATTGTTCGTCATGTTATTCCTCGATTTATAATAGTAATCAGGCGAATTATTTATAAGGGTATCGCCAGTATTCTCGAAGCAATGACGTATTGCATAGTGTAGGCCTACTATACGTCGGCCAATAAAGAGGTAATCTGAATTAATCTAAAATTGTATTAATTACTAAGATCGAGACCGGTTACGACGCTTCCCTCTGATTGGTCTTATTCCGCTTCGCTTTCTGTAAATTATGATAGCCGCTATTTTTAATGAAAATTTAGCTTTGATAAATGTTTTGTAAGGAGTTTGTCGTCTGGTGTCAGTGCGGGTGTGAAGTTGCTGACGGGGAATAACAATTTACGAATGTTATCATCGATAAAAACTGATAGAGAGGTGGGTGAAAAGCATACAAAAACCATATAACTTACTGATATTGGTCAGGTTGAGAAAACTTAAGGCTTAAGAGTACTGAATATTTCAGACACGTATGTCCGTGGCGTACAATGTTTTTTTATGTAGATATTTGTCAATGTCAAGAGGCGAGGGGTGCGCCAAAAGGAGAGGCTCTGATAAATGAGATGCTGCCGATAGTCAGATACTTCTGTGGAGCGGAAATTCACTTCACAAAACATCATAATGAGGATGATCGCGGATGAATCGGCTCTGCAAGCCCCATTCTACAAGGGTTGAGTTCTTATGCAGGTTCAGTGAAGCTTAAGGGATGAAATATAAATTAAGATTTTTCGCCAATGGCGAAGATATACAGCATGCCGTTAATCAGTCACATTAATCCCGACGCGAATGTCATCACATACATGCGGTGACTCAGGTTCAACATCTGTTAACCGGAGAATTCATACTGCCCCTATGCATAAGCATTACATTATAAATAATATCGTCGAATTTCATCCTGCGGCCAGCACGTTACGTGATATCAACAATCCTGACCGTGTGGTTGTGTTAAATTCGCCAGCAGGCCGATGCCTGTTGTTATTAATCGACAGAGCGGGGTCGATTGTCACTCAGCAAGAGTTCCTTGATATTGTCTGGCAAAGCCGCGGCATGCTTGTCTCCTCCAATACCTATTACCAGAACATCTCCATTCTGCGCAAAGGGCTCAAAAAGATTGGTTTTGAAACTGACCCTATCGTTACCATTCCCCGTATTGGGCTGACGCTGGCAAGCGACACGCAAATAACCGTCAGAGAGCCTTCGCCTGTCGCGCCTCAACCCGCAGAGGGACAATGTGAGGAGGTGCCAGCGATCGAGGAGGTCTCTGCATCCTCCGCGCCAGCAGCGCCCGTTGCCAGGAAGTCCACGCGCTGGCTGGCTGTCGTCATGGGGCTGTTGATCATCCTGGCCGTGGGAGGCGTGACGGGATATATGAACGTCAGGGAAAACCGTTTTGTTGAGGATTATCGTTTTGCGGCATCCGTCGGGGCCTGTCGCGTTTATCTTGCGAACGACATTCAGACTCACGCTGAACGCGCTTCCGCGCTGACCTATGTAGAACAATTCAAGGCTGAATGCGCGCAATATCCCTGGGTTTACATCAGCTGGTACGCCCTGCTTCCTCGTGCGTCGGTTATTCGCTGCGACCGGCCAATGAAAGAACCGAACCGCTGTATATCTGATTATTTCCTGAAGGATAGCTAGCATGACTCGTTTTCGGCAGATGCTGTATGTCATCGTGACGGGCCTCGTCACGGCAGGCGTGCTGACGGGCTATTACCTGTGGCACCGATCTTACGTTCAGCCTTTTTCATGCCAGGCTAATCTGGTACAGCACCATCCGGATGAGACGCTGACGGTCTGGCTGAATTACACCTTCGACGGGAAATTCGGCACCCTGAGCATGAATGGCCGGGCAAAGAGCGATCCGGGTAAAACCATCGACAGGAAAATTTCCTTTCGGGTGGAGAGAAAAGATCGCCTCTATTTGCTGACGTCAGAAAACAATATGACGTTCCCGGACGATAATGTCGAAGACAGCTGGCTGGAAAAATATGAACCGCAATTTTTTGTGTATCCGGGCAAGAGTATTTATATGCGTATCAATGAACAACATAATGGTAACTATATCTTTACCTTAGGAACATTACCGACATATGTGTGTCGTGGTTCAAAAAAAGAATGATGTAAACGAGAAAAGCATTATATTTTCCTCCCGTCTCATTTATGCTTGATTTAAAATATCAGTATTATCTTAGAAATATAAAGTGCGACAGATCATGTTGCGATAATGTAATTAATTTTAAATTTGGCAAGTAAATGAAAAGTGTATTTGACTCCTCCGATGGGGGGAAATCAGTACCGGAAAAGTGTCTGCATATTGGGTTGATATTATGGCCCCGTTATTCACTTCTGGCGGTATCTGGATTGCTGGAAGCGCTGCGTTATGCAGCGAAAGCTCAGGATAAATTAGCATTTAAAATCAGCCTGATAAGTGAATTTCCTGATATCCCGATTATCAGCAATGCGGGGATTATCATGAGGCCGGATTCTCCCCATGGGCCGCCGGACAGTTTTAACTACCTTGCTGTTATCGGCGGTGAATTGCAGTATCTGGACTTAGGATATCAGGGGGATAAAGCGTATCTGGCACATGCCCACCATGCCGGGGTTCCGCTCATTGGCATTGGCACCGGCAGTTTTGTCCTCGCACAGGAAGGATTGCTGAATGAACGACGAGCGTCCATCCATCCTTTCCACCTTGATGCATTTCGGCAGGCTTTCCCGCTGGTTTATGCTGAGCAAGGGTATGATTTCATCGACGATGGCGATGTGCTGACCTGCCCGGGCGGTATTTCCACCCTGACGCTGGCAACTGAGCTTATCCGCGCCCATGCCGGGGATGATATCGCCAGCACCACCTGTCAGCGTTTGTCGCTCGTTCCGCATGAAATTGCCACCCCACGTCCGGCGAATCTTGCGCTTATCCCTGACTCGCGGTTGCGCCGCGCCGTCATGCTGATAGAACAGTTCCTGACCCGGCCGCTCACCACCGCCGGGCTTGCGCGAGAAGTGGCATTGAGTGAACGCCAGCTCAACCGTCTGTTCCACGCAGAATTCGGCAAAACGGCCCGCGAATTTATCCGCAGCGCCAGACTGCGCTATGCTTGCTGGCTGCTGAAGAACTCGCAGCAAAGCGTGACGGATATTGCGCAGCGGATGGGATTCAGCGACTGCGCGCACTTTATTCGTCATTTTCAGACGGAGTACGGTTGTACGCCTGGGGTATGGCGCACGTCGCAGAATTAATTTTCTGAGGTGGATGTAAAATGCGGCTTATATAGTTGCGCCATCAACTGCGGATACAATCGCGTTAGAGATGAAACGCAACCCGCTTGCCAGTGGGGAGTTCCACGTTAATGCTAAGTTTTCCGCCCATCGCTTCGATGTAACGCTTAAGCGTAGCAATCTTAAGATCGTTTCCACGCTGCTCCAGCTGTGTTACCGCAGGTTGACTTACGCCCATAAGATCGGCGACATGTTTTTGCGAAAGCTGGAGCTCTTCACGCAGAAGTTGCAGACCGGTTTCGAGGAACATTTCCTCTGCCATCTCCTGAATGCGCTGTTGGCTTTCCGGTGAGCGTGACGCAATCACTTCATTTAAGGTTTTCACTTGGCTGCCTCGCTGGCAGTTGTTCGATAAAACCGAACAACTGCATTTTCGACCCGTTAACCCTTATCAGAAATGCTTCATAAGGATAATGTCTGTAAGCTCGTAGTATGCCAGAAATAGCCGCTACGCCAGATGGTTTGTATTTGATTTTGTGAGGCGCTTTCCAGCATGTGGAATTTGGATCGCTGCAAGCGCGTCCTCTATCTCAATAAGCTTTGCTTTCGTCCGTTTATAATCATCCTGCAAACGCTGCTCCTGCTCGTTATACGCCACCAGAACGATGCATCCTTTCATGACCTTTACTGTGACCTGCTGTCCGGTATCAAACCCCGCCGCGCGCAGCCACTTGCCGGAAAGGATGATTTTTGGTGTAGATTTGTCGTAAACATTCGGGCGGTATCCCACAATTAACGAACGCTCGGTTCCGGATTGGTCGGTGTCTGGGGTAGAATGCGAATCAGCCATAATCAACTCCTTGATAGTTGGTGAGGTTAGACGCCCTTTAGTGCTCCAACACTGCTGGGCGTTGTCAAAATTCCGAATCCATGTGGTAGGTACCACATGCAGATAAATTAACCGAAGTGGTACCTACCATGCAAGAGAAAAAGAAACCTAATTTTGACCGCACCAAGAGCACGATGAAGAATATTCGGTTTGAGGATGAGCTTCTGGAGCAGATTGAAAAGGCAGCGGGAAAGGGAAACTTTAGTAAGTGGGTTAAAGAAGCTTGCCGCCTTAGACTACTTAATAATTAGGAGAAAAAATGTCTGGATATTGCTTTTATACACATGATGCAGAAGCTTTAGCTGAAAGAGCTAATATAAAAGAACAGATAGAAGAATATGCAAACAAAAGGAAAAAACAAACATATGTTCTTTGTAAACCCTTATCGAAGGAAGATATAACCTACGATTATGAAGATGCGATAGCAATATTTTCATCAGGAATGAAACCTTGCTTAGTGAACATTGGTGAAGACACTGATCTTTTTGAAGATTTTGTTGAGGATTTTAAAGAGGATGTTTCATTCTTAGCCGAGAAGTTTAAATATAGGGAGAAAATTGGCAGAAAAAAATCTTGGCAATCTTTATTTATTGAAACAGATGCAAAAAACTTAAGCTTTGAAGATTATCAAGTTGATAAGGCAGAGGCTAGGGTCGTTGATTTGCTGACTTCCTTAATGGTCGGAAGCATTAATGATGTATCTAAAATAAAGATGGATACTGATAATCTCCTTGACAGTGTAAAATCAAAAATTATATTGTTTGATACTGATCAGACTAGCTTTGTATTTAAAAGTGGTCATAATAAAAAATATGTAATTCAGGGTTTGGCCGGTTCTGGAAAAACAGAGCTACTTTTACATAAATTAAAAGAAATATATTCTCAGGATTTAGAAGCAAAAATTGCTTTTACCTGTTTCAATAAAATCCTTGCTTCTTCAATGAAAAGCAGAATTCCTGATTTTTTCGATTTTATGCGAGTTGAGAGACAAATAGACTGGAATAATAAGCTTTTTTGTTTTCACTCATGGGGAAGCGGGAAGGATCCATTCTCTGGTATGTATAGATATATCTGCTATTTTTATGAGATATCTTTTGGAAGCTTAGCCGCCGGTACTTTTGATGATTTATGTAAGAAAGCTATTTTAGATATTAAAAGTCAAGGGGGTGATATAAAAAAAGCTTTTGATTATGTATTTATAGATGAAGGACAAGATTTCTCTTCAAGCTTTGTAGAGTTATGTGAACTAGTTACAGAGAAAAAAGTGTTTGTGGCTGGAGACGTTTTTCAAAATATTTTCAGGCCAATAGATGAAAATGTAAATAGAGCCGATATGCTTTTGAAAAAATGCTATCGTACTGATCCTAAAAATTTAATGTTTTCTCATGCTCTTGGTATGGGACTTTTTGAGCAACCGGTGCTGAGATGGTTGAAACCAAATGAATGGGATGCGTGTGGTTATAACTATGATGAAAATGATGGTAAGGCATTGTTAAGTAGAGATCCTTTAAGGCGTTTCGAAGATATTCCTGCTGATTATAAAAGCACACACATTCACTCATTAGATGAAAGTGACACTATTTCTGGAAGAATAATTTCAGTAATTAATAATATACGTAATAGACATCCTTCAACCGAGCAAGGTGATATTGCAATAATTTTCATTGATCGTGGCCAATACATTTATGAGGCAATTTCGCGATTGCGATTGGATATTAAACAGCAATTGAATTGGGACTCAAATGTCTCATTTGAATCAAAGTCTCGGCAAATGGATAAGCTATTTATATCTAATATAAACAATGCAAAAGGTTTAGAGTTTCCTTTTGTTATATGTTTTGCTAGAAAACTTCAAAGACATCCCTCATTTAGAAATGCACTTTATACGATGATGGCTCGCTCCTTTTTAGAGAGCCATCTTATGTTAAGTCATTTTGCTGAAAAAGAAATAACAACACAAGTTACTAATGGATTAACCGGTCTTACTCAAAATAATAATTTATGTGTAAGGATTCCAACACCAGAAGAAATCAACAATCAAAACGATTTTATTGTTCTGGAAGATGGTTTTTCTATTGAGAAAATTGTTAAAGATTATTGCATTCCTCGCTCTGCATCACCAAGGTTGATTGCAAAGGTGATTAGTAGTGTTACAAAAATAATTGAGGATATTGATGATTATTCTGAATCATACTTAATGAAGCTTATTGAGTTAGAATATGAAAGGAATAAAATATTATGAGTGTATTTCTTTTCTCTGATATACCCGATTATCATACAAGTAAATTTGTATCAGTACGTGACACCTTTGACAATTTAACCAATTTATTGTTGGTTGTCGAAATAATTAATTTATGTGGTCATTGCCGAACAGTTAACCATAATGATTTCGATTTCGCAGTATATTCTGGAGCATATGCTAGGATATTGGTTAAGAAATCTGATGGTTTTTTTACAATGTCATTACCTTTTAAAGTAATTGACTATGGTGGTAATGTTGTTTTTAACTACGAAGACTATAATAAAGTTGTTAATGCTGAGTTCATATCAATGATGAGAAACGCTATTGGTGCTTGTCGAGATTATGGGTATTCGCATGAAGAGGTAATATTTTCTCTTACAGAAAATTTCAACCTTGAGTATCGTGAAGCTGCTAATTATTGCGATATTTTTACTTCTCTAATAACAGATGATCACGGATACTTTAGATTTGATGATGATCCTGATAATGAAAATGGAAGAATTCATCCTCGATATCATTTTGATCTTTTTTATAAAAATTCTACAACAATTAAGATTGGTGTTAGTCAAAATATAACAGCACCATATTTTCTCAACTTATTCGATAAATCGGTAAGTAAGTACTATCTTGTATAGCTATTCCGAAGATCTTTTATTGCCCTCTGAGTCTTAAATAAATGCTCAGAGGGTTATTAAAATATAACCTAAAATAGTTAATTTAAGGATAAGCGTTAGAGTTTATATGAAATGAGGTAACTTTAGAGAATTTTGGCGGAGATCACAGGAGTCGCATTTGGTGGTTAATCATGTTGAATTTATTGATTATTTTCCTATGCGCTTTACTGATGTGCCCCCGATTATGCCCCCACATGTTTTTCCTTAAGGATCAGTTGGCTGATTTATGGGCGTTTCAAGCCAAGGTTGGACTGTGCCCGATGAACATCCAAAGATGTTATCCAGGGTTCTTGATCCTGCCAGGAGAAACTCTTCTGGTCAATGCGCACAAGCTCGAATCGTTCCACAAGGAAATTAACAGCATCAGTAAGATTCACTCCCGCCTCTATATGTTCCTGAATCGTCGTATCGTTACTGAACGGTGTGTCGTTGATCGTGAGGCCGTAATGATGCTCTAAAATATACGTTAATAGTTTTTGCCAAACTTGGACAGGAGACAGGCGTGACGAAACCGTCACTGTTTTCGGTACAGTCGAAATATGCATGAGTTGATTCCCTGATAAAAGTAGAGGAAGGTGTTAACTGGTTATAGCTGATGGGGATAAATGGCGATATAAACGTAGCCATAAGAGCCGAGAGTGTCAGCTTCACAAGTAAGTCCATTGTGATGCAGTGTGACGCAGTGCTGGTTGTGAGGATCAAGCTCGCCAGTTGTCAGCATCCGCTCAAGCTGTTTCACCATTAGTGGAAACGCTTGGTCCAGACTCAATGCTTCTGCGTCACTGAATGAGCCATTAAATCCTGCCCGGTCAGCCAAAAAGTATATGCGGTTGCCTTCCTGTACCAGACGAGCGCCGAAGCACGGCGTGATATTACGTTTTAATCCCCACTGAAGGCAGGATGTGTTCTCCGCCGATGTGCCGGATATGGTGGTCGACTGCATTAATATACTCCTTAATGATTGAGTGGGATGATTAGTTCACCGTCACGCAGCGAAGAATAGCGTACGGGCCTGCCCGGTCCTGACGACGTTCAACAAAAACAGCGAGTACGCCGCTGATATGCTGAACTTCATGTCCATAGTAATGGCATACACTGCCATGCCACTGGTAGTGACCTGTACAGAAGGCAGATAGCCTGGATTCGGGATGCTGACGATAAATATGCATCGCCTGGCTCTTACTGATGATTTTCATTCTGCACCTCATAACAAGCCACATTCAGCAAAAGACACCACTTCGTTCCCGACCACAAGATGATCCAGCACACGCACTTCCACCAGAGCCAAGGCTTTAGCAATTCGCTGCGTGACATGTTTATCCTGCTGGCTGATTTCTGTCGTGCCGGACGGGTGGTTATGCGCCAAAATGACCGCAGCAGCGTTATGTTTCAGGGCTGATTTAACCACTTCGCGGGGATGCACTTCGGTATGGCTGAGCGTGCCGGTAAACAGTGTTTCTCGCTCCAGCAGGCAATGCTGATTGTCGAGATACATTACGATGAAGACTTCCCGCTCCAGGTGAGCCATCTGCAGTTGCAGCCAGGTTTTTGTAAGGCTGGTAGAGGTAAATGACTCACTCGGTTGACGCTGGTATTTCTCCAGCAGACGTAATGCTCGCTGGATGACTCGCTGCTCGTTTGCAGGAAATACCGGGGATAAATTGATCGTAGACATGGTTGCTCCTTAGAAAGAAAAGCCCTTCCGAATCTTCGGAAAGGCGTTAAGGGAAAATAGTGGAAGAGATCATGAAGCAAGCTGCAGCATATTCTCAGCCATCACCCAGAGGGCCCGGTTGAGCTTCACATCACCGTCAATACCTTTCACTGCTCGGGTTGAAGTGGTTTACTGAATT
>NZ_NRIQ01000047.1:67527-75959 GCF_020224095.1 Enterobacter sp. CCUG 70166 | reverse complement strand
GCGCGGGGTGTGCATATTACGCTTTCCCGCTTCAGAGTCAAGCGTTTATTTTGCTTTTCTCTGCTGACCCGGCGGCTTGCGTGCCGTTGTTCCGTGTCAGTGGAGGCGCATTATAGGGAGTTCTTCTGAAGTGACAAGAGGTAATTTAAAAAAAGTTTCTGACCGTGTTTTTTTTCACCAAAAGCGATGAGATCAAGCTACAAATTGTTCTAATTGATGTATCTGCAACCACAATCACCCCTGAGATGGCATAATTAGCCGCATCAATATTTAAGGAATAAAAGCGATGCCATTAAGCGCACAACAGCTGGCAGCTCAAAAAAACCTGTCCTATGTGCTGGCAGAAAAGCTGGCTCAGCTGATCTTAGCGGGTAAATATGCCCCAGGTAGCATCCTGCCCAGCGAGATGGAGCTGGGGGATCAGTTTGGTGTAAGCCGTACCGCCGTTCGCGAAGCGGTAAAAACATTAACGGCGAAAGGGATGGTGCTTCCACGCCCGCGCATTGGCACCCGCGTTATGCCTCAGGGGAACTGGAACTTTCTCGATCAGGAGTTACTCACCTGGTGGATGACCGAAGATAACTTTAATCAGGTCGTCGATCACTTTCTGGTCATGCGCAGCAGTCTTGAGCCTCAGGCCTGTCTGCTTGCCGCCACGCTCGGCACAGCAGAGCAAAAAGCGCAGCTCAATACTTTTATGGAAGAGATGGTGGATCTGAAAAAGCACTTTAACCGCGAGCGCTGGATAGAGGTCGATATGGCCTGGCATGAACATATCTATAATATGAGCGGAAATCCTTTCCTGACCTCCTTTGCTTCTTTATTCCATTCTGTGTACCACACTTACTTTGCCTCTATCACACAGGATGAGGTGGTGAAGCTGGATCTGCATCAGGCGATAGTCGATGCCATTCAGGAAAGCGACGGGCAGCGAGCCCTGAGTGCGTGCCAGGCGTTGCTGGCCGCGCCAACCCACCAGCAGGTAAATAAATGACAGAGAAAAAAGCACGCAGTATGGCCGGATTGCCGTGGATTGCAGCCATGGCGTTCTTTATGCAGGCACTGGATGCCACTATCCTCAATACCGCCCTTCCCGCAATAGCCCAAAGCCTTAACCGCTCCCCACTGGCGATGCAATCCGCCATCATCAGTTATACCCTGACGGTGGCGATGCTCATTCCGGTCAGCGGCTGGCTGGCCGATCGTTTCGGCACGCGCAAAGTGTTTATGCTGGCGGTGACGCTGTTCACCCTCGGTTCTCTGGCTTGCGCCCTTTCTACCTCTCTGACGGAACTGGTTATCTTCCGCGTTCTACAGGGGATAGGCGGCGCGATGATGATGCCCGTCGCGCGTCTGGCGTTATTGCGCGCCTATCCGCGCAGCGAACTGCTCCCGGTGCTCAACTTTGTGACTATGCCGGGGCTGGTCGGCCCGATACTTGGCCCGGTTCTCGGCGGCGTACTGGTGACCTGGGCAAGCTGGCACTGGATCTTCCTGATTAATATTCCGATTGGTGTGGCAGGGCTAATCTATGCCCGCAAATATATGCCGAACTTCACCACACCACGACGCAGCTTCGATATGGGCGGCTTCTTCCTGTTTGGCCTGAGCCTGGTCCTGTTCTCCAGCGGGATGGAGCTGTTTGGCGAGAAAATCGTAGCGACGTGGCTGGCGCTGGCCATCATTCTTAGCGGTATTCTGCTGTTCCTTCTATATATCCGTCATGCGCGTCGCCATCCGACACCGCTTATCTCTTTATCTCTGTTTAACACCCGAACGTTTTCCGTCGGGATCGCGGGCAATATTGCCTCGCGTCTGGGCACGGGCTGCGTACCGTTCCTGATGCCGCTGATGCTCCAGGTCGGTTTCGGCTATCCGGCCCTGATTGCTGGCTGCATGATGGCCCCCACAGCGATGGGCTCAATTCTGGCAAAATCGACGGTCACGCAGGTGCTGCGCTGGTTTGGCTATCGTAAGACGCTGGTTGGCGTGACGATCTTTATCGGATTGATGATTGCGCAGTTCTCCCTGCAATCTGCGGCGTTACCCATCTGGATGCTGATCCTGCCGCTGTTTGTGCTGGGTATGGCCATGTCGACGCAGTTTACGTCGATGAACACCATCACCCTTGGGGACCTCACCGACGAGAATGCCAGCAGCGGCAACAGCGTACTGGCGGTCACTCAACAGCTGTCGATCAGCCTCGGGGTTGCCGTGAGCGCGGCGGTACTGCGGTTTTATGAAGGGTTTGACGGTACAAATACCGTTGAGCAGTTCCACTATACCTTTATCACCATGGGCGCGCTTACCGTGGTATCGGCGGTGGTCTTTATGTTGTTAAAACCAAAAGACGGCCGGAACCTGATTAAAGAGCGTCATAAAGAGAAGGCTAAACCGAACCGCGTTCCATCAGAACAGGAGTAAGCTGCAAACGTTGCTGTTGCAGCGTGGGCTGAGCCATGCGGTGGATCAACACATCGATGGCCAGCTCACCCAGTTCATCCTTCGGCTGATGAATGGTGGTCAGCGGCGGCGTCATGTAGCGCGCCAGTTCGATATCATCATAACCGACGATCGCCATGTCGTCCGGAACACGTAATCCCGCCTGATACAGCGCCTGATAAGCTCCGAATGCCATCGCATCGTTACCGATAAACACCGCCTGCGGGCGCGGCTCTTGCGCCAGCAGTTTCTGCATTGCTTCAAATCCACCGTTAAATTCGAAATCGCCGGTGATGCGATAGCCATCAGGAATGGCAAGCCCCGCCCGTTCCATGGCCGAAAGATAGCCTTCCAGACGCAAGCGCGCCGGGGTTTTATCCAGCGGGCCGGTAATACAGGCAATGCGGGTATAACCTTTATCGATCAGATGCTGAGTCGCCATATCGCCGCCCAGCAGCGAGTTATCCTGGATCAGATCGCTGGTGCCGTCGAACGGCGCCCAGTCCATCATCACCGTGGGAATAGAAGGGTAGCGCTGGATGATCTCTTTCGAAGGTTGATGCGTTTCGGTACAGAGCAGCAGCAGCCCGTCGACGCGTTTTTGCATCAGCGTTTCCAGGTTTCGGTTCATGCGCTGCTCATCACCTTCGGTATTACATAGCACCAGGCTGTAGCCGCGCTCGAAGCAGCTGCGCTCCACGCCGCGCACCAGTTCAGAATAAAAAGGGTTGGTACTGGCGGTGATCAGCATGCCGATGGTGCGCGTCTGGTTAAGCTTCAGGCTGCGGGCCAGCGCAGAAGGCGCATAATTGAGTTCTTTAATTGCAGCGTCAACTTTCTCCCGAATCGCCTCGCTGACGAAGCGATCCTTATTGATAACGTGGGAGACAGTCGAGGTAGAAACGCCCGCCATACGGGCGACATCTTTCATTGTGGCCAAGCGTTACCCCTGCTGACTTAAGAATTCATCAATCTCTTTACGCCATGGAACAGAAGGCTGAGCGCCTTTACGCGTCACCGCAATCGCGGCGGCGGCATGCGCGAAGCGAATCGCGTCATCCATTGCTTTTCCTTCCAGCAGCGCCGTTACCAGCGCACCGTTGAAGGTGTCACCTGCGGCGATGGTATCAATGGCTTTGACCTTAAAGCCCGGTACGCGACGGCCTTCGCCATTGACGCTAGCCCACACCCCACGGCTGCCGAGGGTGATGATCACGGTGCCGATGCCTTTATCATGCAGCGCAAGCGCGGCACGCGCGGCATCGTCATCATTTTCGACACGGATACCCGTCAGCTTTTCCGCTTCGGTTTCGTTCGGGGTGATGATATCCACCAGCGCCAGCAGCTCGTCTGATAATACACGGGCAGGCGCCGGGTTAAGTACGACAGACGTATGATTTTCATGCGCAATTTTCGCAGCGGCCAGCACGCTTTCAACCGGTGACTCCAGCTGCATCAGCAGGGCTTCCGCTCCGGCGATGATCCCACGCTGCGCTTCGACGCGTTCAGTCGTTAACGCGGCATTAGCCCCCGCATGAATACCGATGACATTCTCACCTTCCGCATTGACGAAAATCAGCGCCACGCCGGTAGATTCCCCTGCAACCACGCTGACGGGTGCGATGTCGATGTTGTCGCTTGCCAGCTGTTTGCGTACGCGCTCGCCGGTATCGTCATCACCCGTACAGGCGATAAATGCGATATTTGCCCCGCTGCGTCCGGCGGCAACTGCCTGGTTTGCACCCTTACCGCCGAACGCGACCTGATACTGATTGCCGGTGACGGTTTCGCCCGGAGTGGGGAACGTTTCAAGGTTAAGAATGTGATCGGCATTGATACTGCCAAGGACGACGAGGTTGCCTGCGGTTTTCATGTATTGAGGTGTCCATCTGAGAGCGCCACCGGTATTACCCGGTGGCGTATGCCACACTTTTCTTTTATTTGGTGTCCCTCAGGCAGCCAGCGACTGCCTGAATCGCCTTTACTGCTTAATGACCAGTTTCAGGTCAACAGGATATTTGGCCTGAACTTTTTCGCCCTTCAGCACTTTATCGGCAGTTTGCACGCCAGTCGCGCCAATCTGCTCAGGCAGCTGAGCAATGGTCGCAGCCAGTTTGCCATCATTTACTGCTTTTTCACCATCCGGCGTGCCGTCAAATCCGACAACCATCACATCTGATTTACCCGCAGTCTGGAGCGCACGCAGCGCACCGAGCGCCATTTCGTCGTTCTGTGCGAATACCGCCTGCACATCAGGATGCGCGGTCAGCAGGTTCTGCATGACGTTCAGACCCTTTGTACGGTCGAAGTCTGCCGGCTGGCTCGCCAGCACGTTAAATTTGTGCGCCGCTACAGCCTGCTGGAAACCTTCACCACGTTCACGGGCCGCGGAAGTCCCGGCGATACCCTGCAACTCGATCACTTTCGCGCCTTCACCTGCTTTCTTCGCGATGTAGTCACCGGCGATTTTGCCGCCCAGTACGTTATCAGACGCAATATGGCTAACAACGTCGCCTTTGGTCGCCTGACGGTCCAGGGTGATTACCGGGATCTTCGCCTGGTTTGCCATCTTCACGGCGTTACCGACCGCGTCGGAATCGGTTGGGTTGATCAGCAGGATTTTGGTACCACGAACGGTTAAGTCCTGAACGTTAGCCAGCTCTTTCGCCGGGTTGTTCTGAGAATCCAGCACCACCAGGTTGTAACCCAGTTTGTCTGCTTCTTTCTGCGCGCCATCCTTCAGGGAGACGAAGAACGGGTTGTTCAGGGTAGAGACAACCAGCGCGATGGTGTCCTTCGCCATGGCGTTAGCACTTACGGTTGCGCTCAGCGCGACAGCAGAAACCAGGGTAGCCAGTTTTTTCATGTTCATATCTAAGATGTCCTGTAGTGTCGTCAGTTACTGTTTTTTGTTGTCTACCAGTACCGCCAGCAAAATCACCACTGCCTTAACGATCATCTGGTAATAGGAGGAAACACCTAACAAATTCAAGCCATTATTCAGGAAACCGAGGATCAGTGCGCCGATCAATGTCCCAACAATGCGACCTTTACCGCCCGCAAGGCTCGTACCACCCAGAACCACTGCCGCGATGGCATCCAGCTCATAGCCCGTACCCGCCGTTGGCTGCGCGGAAGAGAGGCGCGCCACTTCGATGATGCCCGCCAGAGATGCCAGCAGACCGCACAGGGAGTAAACGATAATTTTAACTTTGTTGACGCTAATACCGGACAGACGCGTTGCCGATTCGTTACCGCCCAGCGCATAAATATAACGACCCAGACGGGTATGATGCAGCATGTACCACGCCGCCAGGAAGACGATAGCCATGATCCAGACTGGCGTCGGAATACCCAGCGGGCGTCCGATACCAAACCAGCCAAACAGATCGGCGTTTTCGGTAAAGCCGGTATTCACCGGGCTACCGTTGGTGTACACCATGGTGACGCCGCGCAGCAGCAGCATCATCACCAGCGTGGCAATAAACGCCTGTACGCGGCCTTTTGCCACAATCACGCCGGTTACCGCGCCAATTGCCGCGCCTGCCGCCAGCGCAGCAGCAACGGCTACCAGCGCGTTGACCTCAATACCGACAATCGACGCGGCAATCGCACCGGTGAGCGCCAGCAGGGAACCGACGGACAGATCGATACCCGAGGTCAAAATCACCAGCGTCATCCCCACCGCCATAATGGCGTTGACGGAGGTCTGCTGAAGAATATTGAACAGGTTATTAACGGTAAAAAAGTTCGGGCTCATGGTCGAGACAATCGCGATCAGCACCAGCAGGGCAATCAGCGATTTTTGTTCCATCAGCCATGCCTTTGTGAAATAGCGGCGACCAGAAACAGCCTGGGTAGTCATCTTCTTACTCCTGATTCACGCGATTAAGCTTGCCCACAGCGGCAGCCATCAGAACTTCCTGGGTGGCCTGCTCGCGAGTGAATTCACCACCGAGATGCCCTTCATGCATGACGATAATGCGATCGCTCATGCCTAATACTTCTGGCATCTCGGAAGAGACCAGAATGATGCTCAGACCGTCGGCCTTGAACTGGTTAATCAGCTGATAGATCTCTTTTTTCGCGCCCACGTCAACGCCGCGAGTTGGCTCATCGAGGATCAGTACTTTCGGGCGCGTCATCAACCCGCGGGCAATCGCCACTTTCTGCTGATTACCGCCGGACAACAGGCCAATCGCCTGCTCCATCGATGGGGTTTTAACGTTAAAGAGACGGATAAAATCGCTGACCGCCTGCTGCTCATCTTTATGTTTCAGGCTGCCGCCGCTGCGGCTGAAATAGCGTAGCGCGGTCAGGGACATGTTCTCTTTTACCGACATGCCCAGCACTAAGCCGTCACGCTTACGGTCTTCGGAGATATAGACAATGCCGTTCGCCAGGCCATCCTGCGGCGAGCGGGTGACCACCTCATGGCCGTCAAGGGTAACGTAGCCGCTGGTGCGCGGCAGTGCGCCATAGAGCACTTTCATCAGTTCGGTACGTCCCGCGCCCATCAGGCCCGCGACGCCAAGGATCTCGCCCTTGCGCAGGGTAAAGGAGACGTCATCCACGCCCGGCCCGCAGAGGTTATCCACCTTCAGGCGGATCTCTCCTGGCGCTTTGTCCAGACGCGGATACTGGTCTTCGAGCTTACGTCCCACCATCATTTCAATCAGCGAATCTTCGGTCAGCGTGGCCACTTCACGCTCGGCAATGAACTGCCCGTCGCGGAAGACGGTGACGTCGTCGCAGATCTCGAAAATTTCTTTCATGCGGTGAGAGATATAGACAATGCCGCGCCCCTGGGATTTCAACTCACGGATCACGCGGAACAGGGATTCGGTTTCGGTATCGGTCAGGGCGTCGGTCGGTTCATCCATAATGATGACCTTCGACTCGAAGCTCAGCACCTTCGCGATCTCCACCATCTGCTGATCGCCGATGGAAAGGTCGCCCACCAGTCGGTCGCTCTTAAAGCGCAGATTCAGCTTCGCCAGCAGTTTGTCCGCTTCGGCATACATGGTTTTCCAGTCGATTTTGCCAAACCGGTTCACGAACTCACGGCCGAGGAAGATATTCTCCGCAATGGTGAGCTGCGGGATCAGGTTCAGCTCCTGGTGGATGATGCCAATGCCCGCTTCCTGAGAGGATTTCGGGCCGTTGAAGGTGGTCTCTTTACCCAGCCACAGCAGCGAACCGGCATCGCGTTGATAGATCCCGGTCAGCACTTTCATCATGGTGGATTTGCCTGCGCCGTTTTCGCCCACCAGCGCCATTACGCGCCCGGAATAGACGTTCAGCGCCGCGCCAGAGAGGGCTTTAACGCCCGGGAACGACTTATCGATCCCTTTGAGTTGCAGTAATGCGTCCATGATGGCCTCAGAAGGTGACGCCAGCACAGAGAATGATATTCGCATACGGGGAACACTCCCCGCTGCGAATCACCGCCTGACTGTCTGCGGTTTGTTGTTTGAACTGCTCGTGCGTTGTGTAACGAATTTCTATGGTGTTTCCCTGGTGCTGTTGCAGTTGCTCAATGTGGCTGAGCAACGTTTCGTGGAGTTGCGGATTATGTTGTTTGATTTCCGCCGCGAGAATGGCCGCCTCAACCTGCATCTCCGCCGTCACGACTTCCAGTACCTGCATGAACGAGGGTACGCCCTGCGTTAACGCCATATCGATACGGGTTGTGCTGCGCGGAACCGGTAAGCCTGCATCGCAAACCACCAGCGTATCGGTATGCCCAAGACGGGAAATCACCGATGATATTTCTGAGTTGAGTACTGTGCCTTTCTTCATTTTTTGCTCCACTAGCGAAACGTTTCGCTAAAAACAGTGTAGCCGCAGAAGTGTTCAGAAAACCATCATGACGTAACGGATTTGTGATCGGCGTCGAAACGTTTCGCTAAGTGAAATGCAAAGGAGGTAAATGCAATACGGTAACCGTCAGGTTACCGTTTTTTATGTTTGCGCCCTCTCCCTGTGGG
>NZ_NRIQ01000047.1:0-67326 GCF_020224095.1 Enterobacter sp. CCUG 70166 | reverse complement strand
ACTGGGGATCCCTCAGCCCTGTGGGAGAGGGGCAGGGTGAGGGCATCAGGCCGCACTGAGAATTAAATCTCGACCTGCGTCCCCAGCTCAATCACGCGATTGGGCGGGATCTCAAACTGGTCAGGCGCACGCAGGGCGTTACGTTGCAGGATGAGATACAGCTTACCGCGCAGACGCAGATACCATGGGCGCTTGCCGATGATCAGCGACTCGTGGGACATAAAGAACGATGTCTCCATCATGCGGCAGCTCAACCCTTCCAGACCGCAGCGGTGGAATACCTCTTCCACATTCGGCGTTTCGCGCCAGCCGTAGCTTGCCACCACGCGCCAGAAGGTTGGCGACAGCTGCTCAATCTGTACGCGTCGCACATTGTGAACATACGGCGCATCTTCAGTACGCAGCGTCAGCAGGATCACGCGCTCGTGCAGCACTTTGTTGTGCTTAAGGTTATGCATCAGCGCAAACGGGATCACGTTCAGCGCACGAGACATATACACCGCCGTACCCGGCACACGCACCGGCGGGGATTTCTCCAGCGAGGCGATCATCGCCTCCAGAGAATTACCGTGCTCATGCATACGACGCAGCAGGCGGAAACGTTCGCTCTTCCACGTCGTCATCACGATGAACATCACTAGACCCAGCGTCAGCGGCAGCCAGCCACCGGAGACAATCTTATCGAGGTTCGCAGAGAACAGCGGTACGTCGATGCAGAGGAAGCCAACCAGGATCAGCCCCACGAGGAACTTATTCCAGTGCCAGTTACGGTACGCCACGGTGGTGGAGAGAATAGAGGTCAACACCATCGTTCCGGTTACCGCGATACCGTACGCCGCCGCCAGGTTACTGGAGTGCTCGAAGCTGACGATAACAATCACCACCGCGAAATAGAGCAGCCAGTTGACGAACGGAATGTAGATCTGGCCTGACTCCATCTCAGAGGTATGGATAATGCGCATTGGGGAGAGATAACCCAAACGCACGGCCTGACGCGTCAGGGAGAATACGCCGGAAATAACAGCCTGAGAGGCAATGACCGTCGCCAGCGTCGCCAGGATCAGCATCGGAACCAGCGCCCAGTCCGGCGCCAGCAGGAAGAACGGGTTTTTAATCGCTTCAGGATGGGCAAGCAGCAGCGCGCCCTGGCCGAAGTAATTCAGCACCAGTGAAGGCAGAACAACGCTAAACCAGGCGACGCGAATTGGGAGTTTCCCGAAGTGGCCCATATCTGCATACAGCGCTTCAACACCGGTAATGGAAAGCACTACCGCGCCCAGCGCCACAAACGACACCACTTTATATTCCAGGAAGAAATGCACCGCCCACATTGGGTTCAGCGCATGCAGGACATCCGGATTGGCGATAATACTGCGTAAGCCCAGCGCCGCCAGGATCAGGAACCAGGCCAGCATAATAGGCGCGAACAGCTTACCCACCAGCCCGGTACCGTGTTTTTGTATAGCAAACAGCAACGTCAGCACGATAATAGCGAGTGGCACCACCCACGTATCAAGCTGTGGCGCGACAATCTCCAGCCCCTCTATGGCCGACATCACCGAAATCGCTGGCGTAATCACGACTTCCCCATAGAAGAAGCTGCCGCCAATCAGGCCAATGATGACCAGCACGGAGGTCATTCTTGCAGATGTATTGCGCCCAGCAAGGGACATCAGGGTCAGAATACCGCCCTCGCCCGCGTTATCAGCCCGCATAACGAAAGAGAGATACTTAAGGGAGACCACCAGGATCAGCAGCCAGAAGATGAGCGAGAGGAAACCAAATACGGCGTCACGCTCTACACCAAAACCAAACTGACCGGACAAACATTCACGAAGCGTATAAAGCGGGCTGGTGCCGATATCACCGTAGACAACCCCGATCGCTGCAAGCGTTACTGCGGGTAATGATTGCTTATTATCAGTGCTCATAGACTAGTCTTTTCGTTTGAATAACAAATGTGTGCTTAGTCCCTTGGCCCACAAAAAGCGCACAGTATGCACGATTCAATGCAAAATCGTACCCCTAAATGCAGCCGCATTAATGTAGCGCAAAGAAAATAGCGCCGCACTTCAGCCTATTACCAGGCCAGACCGAAACGTCTATACTCGCTTCAATTAGCCGCCACGACGGCGAAAGGATGCAAAACTATTATGGCTCACTCACATTTATTAGCAGAAAGAATTTCCCGCCTCAGCAGTGCGCTGGAGAAAGGCCTTTACGAGCGTAGCCACGCCATTCGCCTCTGTTTACTGGCGGCGCTGAGCGGGGAAAGCGTGTTTCTGCTGGGTCCGCCGGGCATTGCCAAAAGTCTGATCGCACGCCGCCTCAAATTCGCTTTCCAGAACGCTCGTGCATTCGAGTATTTGATGACGCGTTTCTCCACGCCGGAAGAAGTTTTCGGCCCGCTCTCCATTCAGGCGTTAAAAGATGAGGGACGCTATGAACGTCTGACGGCGGGCTATCTCCCGGAAGCGGAAATCGTCTTTCTTGATGAGATCTGGAAAGCCGGCCCGGCCATTCTGAATACCCTGCTGACGGCAATCAACGAACGCCGCTTCCGCAACGGCGCGAGCGAAGAGAAGATCCCCATGCGGTTGCTGGTGGCCGCGTCTAACGAACTTCCCGAAGCCGACAGCAGCCTGGAAGCACTGTATGACCGCATGCTGATCCGCCTGTGGCTGGATAAAGTCCAGGACAAATCGAACTTCCGCTCAATGTTGGTAAGCCAGCAGGACGAAAACGAAAATCCGGTGGCACCATCATTACAGGTCACGGACGAAGAGTATGACCAGTGGCAGGAAGAGATAGGCAAAATTAAGCTGCCCGATGCCGTCTTTGAGCTGATCTTCATGCTGCGCCAGCAGCTTGATTTATTGCCCTCCGCGCCGTACGTCTCCGACCGTCGCTGGAAAAAAGCCATTCGTCTGCTTCAGGCAAGCGCCCTGTTCAGCGGCCGCGATGCTGTCGCCCCCATCGATCTAATCCTGCTGAAAGACTGTCTGTGGCACGACGCAGAAGGGATGAATCTGATGCAGCAGCAGCTGGACGTTTTGATGACCGGGCACGCGTGGGGTCAGCAATCCATGCTTAATCAACTGGGGGCGATTGCCCAACGTCGTCTTCAGCTTCAGCAGCAGCAAAGTGACAAAACCGCGCTGAAGGTGAACCGTCTTGGCGGGATGTTTGCCCGTAAACCGCACTATGAACTGCCAGCCGAGCTGACTGACGCCTCGCTCACGCTTCTTCTTCAGCAGCCGCTGAAGCTTCATGATATGCAGGTGGTGCACGTGACGATCGAACGCGTTGCGCTGGTTCAGTGGCTGGATAAGGGCGGCGAGATCCGCGGTAAACTCAACGGTATCGGCTTTGCACAGCCGCTGTCGATGGAAGTCGACAGCAGCCAGCACCTTGTGATCCGCGACGTCAGCCTTCAGGGATCGCGCCTGGCGCTGCCGGGCACGGCCTCTGACAGTCTTCCGGAGGAGATCAAACAGCAGCTCGAAGCGCTGGATAACGAATGGCATCAGCAGCACACGCGCTTCAGCGAGCAGCAGAAATGCCTCTTTATCCATAGCGACTGGTTAGGTCGCATTGAAGCCAGCTTGCAGGATGTCAGCGCGCAGATTAAACAGGCGCGTCAATGCTAACGCTGGACACGCTTAACGTCATGCTGGCGGTTAGCGAGGAAGGGTTGATCGAAGAGGTCGTCATTACCCTGCTCGCTTCACCGCAGCTGGCGGCCTTCTTTGAAAAATTCCCGAAGCTCAGAAAGGCAATGACGGACGATCTTCCCCGCTGGCGCGATAACCTGCGCCAGCGGTTTAAGGAGACGGAAGTCCCGCCGGAACTGACAGAGGAAGTGGCTGGTTACCAGCAGTGCCAGCGGCTTTCAACGCCGCAGTTTATTGCCCAGATACAGCAAACCCTGACGCTGCTAGATAACGTTCACTCTCCGTTTGCCAGCCAGGCCAGAGCGCTGGTCACGGACAACCCCAGCTTTACTCCCGCCCTGCATACGCTGTTTTTACAGCGCTGGCGGCTCAGTCTTGTCGTTCAGGCCACCTCTCTCAACCAGCAGTTGCTGGACGAAGAGCGCGAACAGCTGTTAAGCGAAGTTCAGGAGCGGATGACGTTAAGCGGCCAGCTAGAACAGGTGCTGGTGGAGAATGAAAACGCCGCCGGTCGACTCTGGGATATGAGTGCCGGTCAGTTAAAACGTGGCGATTATCAGTTGATCGTGAAGTACGGCGACTTTCTGGCACAACAGCCGGAGCTGATGAAGCTTGCAGAACAGCTTGGTCGTTCCCGGGAGGCCAGGTCAGTTCCTAAGAAAGATGCGCCGATGGAAACCTTTCGTACGCTGGTACGCGAGCCGTCCACTGTACCGGAGCAGGTGGACGGCTTACAGCAAAGCGATGACATCCTGCGGCTGTTGCCTACGGAACTCAGCACGCTGGGAATGACCGAACTGGAGTATGAGTTTTATCGCCGTCTGGTGGAAAAACAGCTTCTTACCTATCGATTGCATGGCGAAGCCTGGCGCGAAAAAATCAGCCAGCGCCCGGTGGTGCATCAGGACTTTGATGAGCAACCGCGCGGTCCATTCATTGTTTGCGTAGATACGTCCGGATCGATGGGGGGATTTAATGAGCAGTGTGCAAAAGCGTTCTGCCTGGCTCTGATGCGCGTGGCGCTCGCCGATCGTCGTCGCTGCTACATCATGTTATTTTCCAGCGAAGTGGTGGGGTATGAACTGACCAGCCCACAGGGGCTGGAGCAGGCGATCCGCTTTTTAAGCCAGCGCTTTCGCGGCGGCACCGATCTGGCCAGCTGTTTTCGCAGCATCATTGAGCGCATGCAGGGCGGAGACTGGTACGACGCGGATGCGGTGGTGATTTCCGATTTTATTGCCCAGCGGCTGCCGGACGACGTCGTGAATAAAGTGAAGGAGATGCAGCGCGTGCATCAGCACCGCTTCCATGCCGTGGCGATGTCTGCACATGGAAAACCCGGCATCATGCGCATCTTCGATCACATCTGGCGCTTTGATACCGGGTTGCGTAGCCGCCTGCTCAGACGCTGGCGACGTTAATTAAAGAAGAGAACCGACGTTCTCACGTACCTGCTGCGGCCAGACCCCACACTGTACCTGACCGATATGGGACAGTTGCAACAGCAGCATGGTCAGACGAGACTGGCCAATACCACCGCCGATGGTCTGCGGCATTTCACCGCGCAGCAGCGCCTGGTGCCACTCCAGTTGCAGACGATCTTCATCACCGGTCACGGCCAGCTGACGCTTCAGTGCTTCAGCATCCACGCGGATCCCCATCGAAGAGAGTTCAAACGCATCTTCCAGAACCGGGTTCCAGACCAGAATATCGCCGTTCAGACCGGCATATTCGCTCTCGCCCACGGTGCTCCAGTCATCGTAATCCGGCGCACGGACGTCGTGACGTTTACCATCAGACAATTTCCCGCCAATGCCGATCAGGAATACCGCGCCCAGCTCTTTGGCGATCGCGCGTTCACGGCCTTTAGCATCCAGATCCGGGAAACGGCTCAGCAACTCCTGACTGTGAACAAAGTGGATCGTTTCCGGCAGGAACGGTGCCAGACCAAACTCTTTGCTCACGGCCGCTTCGGTCGCTTTGATCCCGGCGTAGATCGCCTCAACGGTAGATTTCAGCGTACCGACGTGACGCTCGCCGTCACCCATTACGCGCTCCCAGTCCCACTGGTCAACGTAGACAGAGTGAATGGGGGAGAGGCGGTCTTCATCGGGGCGAAGGGCTTTCATATGCGTGTAAAGCCCTTCGCCCGCGCTGAAGTCGTGTTGTCCCAGGGTTTGACGCTTCCACTTCGCCAGGGAATGAACCACTTCGAACTGGGCGTCTGGCAGTGTTTTCACTTTTACCTGTACCGCTTTTTCGCAACCAGACAAGTTATCCTGCGTCCCGTCACCCACGCGGCTCAGAATCGGCGCCTGCACTTCAATAAGGCCAAGCTTCTCTTCCAGCTGGCGAGAAAAATGGGATTTAACGAAACTGATCTGGCGTTGTTTTGCGATGTAAGCGGTTTTCATTATTTATACTCCTGCGTCCTGTTGATACTGATTAAGCAACAGAACAGACTCTTAATTCAATAACCCATCAACAAAAAGCCACCTTCACTTTTGATTCGTTAAAATAAGACGCTAGAATAGAAGGAATCATTAATCTTCATAAGAAAAACCTATGGAAAATTATCAGATCGACAATCTGGACCGCGGCATTCTGGAAGCGCTCATGGCCAACGCACGCACCGCGTATGCCGAACTGGCGAAACAATTTGGCGTCAGCCCGGGGACCATTCACGTTCGCGTAGAGAAAATGAAGCAGGCCGGGATCATCACCGGCGCACGCATTGATGTCAGCCCGAAGCAACTCGGCTACGACGTCTGCTGCTTCATTGGCATTATTCTGAAAAGCGCCAAAGATTACCCCTCCGCGCTGGAGAAACTGAACGCGCTGGATGAAGTCACTGAGGCGTACTACACCACCGGGCACTACAGCATCTTTATAAAGGTCATGTGCCGATCCATCGACGCCCTCCAGCAGGTACTTATCAACAAGATCCAAACAATCGATGAAATTCAGTCCACCGAAACCCTGATCTCCCTGCAAAACCCGATCATGCGTACTATCCGCCCGTGATCGGGCAATTTCATTCCCACATTTTCCACAGGTAGATCCCAGCTCGTTCACAGCGTACAATGGCCGCCTCTTTATTTGAGCGAGCGATCAATGGCGGACATTACTCTTATCAGCGGCAGCACCCTGGGCGGTGCGGAATATGTAGCGGAACATCTGGCTGAGAAGCTGGAAGACGCGGGCTTTTCTACACAAACGCTGCACGGACCGCTGCTGGAAGATCTCCCGACAGACGGGGTCTGGCTGCTGATCACCTCCACGCACGGCGCGGGCGATCTGCCGGATAACCTGCAACCTTTATATGACGAACTGCTGGAACAACAGCCCGATCTGGCAAACGTCCGGTTTGGCGCTGTAGGGATCGGTAGCCGTGAATATGACACTTTCTGTGGCGCCATAGAGAAAGTAGAAGCTGCGGTGACCGCCTGCGGAGCAAAACAGCTGGGTGAAACGCTGAAGATCAACATCCTCGATCATGATATTCCCGAAGATCCAGCCGAGATCTGGCTCGCGGAATGGAAAAATTTACTCAAAAACGATTAAAGATCGTGCGATCAGATGTGGATAACTCTAGTTAAAAGCTCGTATTAACCCGTAGTTATCCAAAGAACAACGTTAGTTTAGTTTTTGACCTGTGCATAAAGTGGCGATCTGATCCCAGCTTATACGGTCCAGGATCACCGATCATTCACAGCAAACGATCCTTCCTAACTGCATGATCTTATTTATGGGATCGGACTTATCCACAAAGGTCTGCGATCCTAATAAGAGATCACAATAGAACAGATCTCTAAATAAAAAGATCTTCTTTTTAATAGCCCAGGATCCCAATGCTTTCTCGAAAGACTAAAGTTGAGTAGAATCCACGGCCCGGGCTTCAATCCATTTTCATACCGCTTTACGCGAGGCAGACCACCATGTTTTATCAGGATCCTTTTGACGTCATCATCATTGGCGGGGGTCACGCAGGCACTGAGGCCGCAATGGCCGCAGCGCGAATGGGTCAGCAGACCCTGCTTTTGACACACAATATCGACACGCTGGGACAAATGTCCTGTAATCCGGCGATTGGCGGCATTGGGAAAGGACACCTGGTAAAAGAAGTGGATGCACTTGGCGGCCTGATGGCGAAAGCGATCGATCATGCGGGTATCCAGTTTAGGATACTAAACGCGAGTAAAGGTCCGGCTGTTCGCGCCACCCGTGCACAGGCAGACCGCGTGCTTTACCGTCAGGCTGTGCGCACCGCGCTGGAAAACCAACCGAACCTGATGATCTTCCAGCAGGCTGTAGAAGATCTTATCGTGGAAAACGATCGTGTTGTTGGCGCCGTGACCCAGATGGGTCTCAAGTTCCGCGCAAAAGCGGTGGTGCTGACGGTCGGGACATTCCTGGACGGTAAAATCCATATTGGTCTGGACAACTACAGCGGTGGCCGTGCGGGCGATCCGCCGTCGATTCCGCTGTCTCGTCGTCTGCGTGAGCTGCCGCTGCGCGTAAGCCGCCTGAAAACCGGTACGCCGCCGCGAATTGATGCGCGTACCATTGATTTCAGCGTACTGGCACAGCAGCACGGTGATAACCCGATGCCGGTGTTCTCGTTCATGGGCAATGCGGCGCAACATCCGCAGCAGGTGCCGTGCTACATCACGCACACCAATGAAAAAACCCATGACGTGATCCGCAGCAACCTCGATCGCAGCCCAATGTACGCCGGCGTGATCGAAGGGATCGGCCCACGTTATTGCCCGTCGATCGAAGATAAAGTGATGCGCTTTGCCGATCGTAACCAGCATCAGATCTTCCTCGAACCTGAAGGGCTGACCTCGAACGAAATTTACCCGAACGGCATCTCCACCAGCCTGCCATTCGACGTGCAGATGCAGATTGTGCGTTCAATGCAGGGGATGGAAAACGCGAAGATCGTTCGTCCTGGCTACGCTATTGAGTACGATTTCTTCGATCCGCGTGACCTGAAGCCGACGCTGGAAAGCAAATTCATCCAGGGTCTGTTCTTCGCAGGCCAGATTAACGGCACTACCGGGTACGAAGAAGCTGCCGCACAAGGGCTGCTGGCCGGTCTGAACGCCGCTCGCTTCTCTGCCGAGAAAGAGGGCTGGGCACCGGCGCGTTCTCAGGCTTACCTGGGCGTTCTGGTCGACGATCTCTGCACGCTGGGGACAAAAGAACCGTACCGCATGTTTACTTCTCGTGCGGAATATCGCCTGATGCTGCGCGAAGACAATGCCGATCTGCGTCTGACCGAGGTGGGCCGCGAATTGGGTCTGGTGGATGACGAACGCTGGGCGCGCTTCAACGAGAAGCTGGAGCGTATCGAACAGGAACGTCAGCGCCTGAAAACCACTTGGGTGAATCCGCAGGCGGAAACTGCTGCTGAAGTGAACGCTCACTTAACTGCGCCGCTTTCGCGCGAAGCCAGTGGTGAAGATCTGTTGCGCCGTCCTGAAGTCACCTACGAGAATCTGGTCAAACTGACCGCGTTCGCACCGGGCCTTGAAGACGCTGAAGCGGCTGAACAGGTCGAGATTCAGGTGAAATACGAAGGTTACATCGCGCGTCAGCAGGATGAGATCGAAAAACAGCAGCGCAACGAAAATACGCTGCTGCCGGAAATGCTGGACTATCGTCAGGTGACGGGGCTTTCCAACGAAGTGATCGCTAAGCTGAACGATCACAAACCTGTGTCGATTGGCCAGGCCTCACGTATCTCCGGTGTCACACCTGCCGCGATTTCGATTCTGCTGGTGTGGCTGAAAAAGCAGGGTATGCTGCGCCGCAGCGCGTAATTAACATTGTTTTTGGCGGGTGGCGCTTCGCTTACCCGCCCTACTTAATCGTAGGCCCGGTAAGCGGCAGCGCCACCGGGCGAAAAATCTCTCAACAGGTATCCACCGTGCTCAATAAACTCTCTCGTCTGCTGGAACAGGCAGGTATTTCGCTCACCGATCACCAGAAAAATCAGCTGGTGGCCTATGTCGATATGCTGAACAAATGGAATAAAGCGTACAACCTCACCTCCGTACGCGATCCCAACGAGATGCTGATTCGCCATATTCTCGATAGCATCGTTGTGGCGCCGTATCTTACCGGTGAACGTTTTATCGACGTGGGCACCGGTCCGGGCTTGCCGGGCGTTCCGTTGTCTATTGTTCGACCGGAGAGTCATTTCACGCTGCTGGACAGTCTGGGCAAGCGCGTACGCTTTTTACGACAGGTTCAGCATGAGCTGAAGCTGGAAAACATCACGCCCGTGCAGAGCAGGGTAGAGGAGTTCCCGGCAGAGCCACCGTTTGACGGCGTTATCAGCCGCGCATTTGCCTCACTCAATGACATGGTGAGCTGGTGCAAACACCTGCCGGCGAATAAGGGCCGTTTTTATGCGCTGAAAGGACAACTTCCGGGGGACGAAATAGAGCAGCTTCCGGACGGTTTTGCAGTGGAATCCATTGAAAAACTCCAGATCCCTCAGCTCGAAGGTGAGCGTCATCTGGTGATAATTAAGCCAAACACATTTTAAAAAATTAATAAAAAATGTGGAATTTGTGCTGTTCTGATGGTGTTAAAAAGCAGCACATCCAGTCTGATTTGGCCGTAGTTAATTTAACCTTGTTGTCACCATGGATTTTCTTATGGTTAACCTGAAGTGATTCGTTCACCCTGAAGATAGTCAACCATGAAAATATCAGCCTGCTAAAAGTGGGTAAAGGCAACAAGAATGAAATGTTAAATATTTATTAAGAATGTCAATAAAAGGTTTTTGTTGTATACGGCTCTGTTTTAAAAATAGTTGCGATTTTTTTGCTTTAATTTCAATCGGATGAAATAAATCGTTTTACGTCTTTGATAAATACCACTTTATCGCAAATGTGTATTTTGTGATCTCGTGCACGCTTTATCACCAACGTTTCCGCGCTGTTTGCAGTTTTGCCTGAAGGTTGGCACTGAGTTCAAAAGTTGAAAAATAGGACTGGGGAAAAATATTTAAACATTTATTCACCTTTTCGCTACTTAATGTTTGAAATCACGGGTACGCACCGTATAATTTGACCGCTTTTTGATGCTTGACTCTGAGCCTTAAAGGACGTTTTATACGACACGCGGCATACCTCGAAGGGAGCAGGAGTAAAAACGTGATGTCTGTGTCGCTCTTGAGTAGAAACGTTGCTCGTAAGCTTCTGTTCATTCAGTTTCTGGCTGTGATAGCAAGTGGACTGCTGTTTAGCCTCAAAGACCCCTTCTGGGGCATCTCCGCCGCGTGCGGAGGTTTGGCGGTGGTTCTGCCAAACGTGTTGTTTATGATTTTTGCCTGGCGTCATCAGGCGCATACACCCGCCAAAGGCCGCGTGGCCTGGTCCTTCGCTCTCGGCGAAGTGTGTAAGGTGTTGCTGACCTTTGCTCTACTGGTGATGGCGCTGGCGGTTTTGAAAGTGGTATTCATGCCGCTGATAGCAACGTGGGTTTTGGTGCTGGTGGTACAAGTTCTGGCTCCAGCTGTAATCAATAACAAAGGGTAAAAGGCATCATGGCTTCAGAAAATATGACGCCGCAGGATTACATAGGTCACCATCTGAATAACCTTCAGCTGGACCTGCGTACATTCTCGCTGGTGGATCCACATAACCCCCCGGCCACCTTCTGGACGATCAACATCGACTCCATGTTCTTCTCGGTGGTTTTGGGTCTTCTGTTCCTGGCCATGTTCCGCGGTGTTGCTAAACGAGCGACCAGCGGTGTTCCAGGGAAATTCCAGACGTTCATCGAGATGATCATCGGCTTCGTCCATGGCAGCGTCAAAGACATGTACCATGGTAAGAGCAAGCTGATTGCTCCGCTGGCCCTGACCGTGTTCGTTTGGGTCTTCCTGATGAACCTGATGGACCTTCTGCCTATCGATTTCCTGCCGTGGATCGGCGAACATGTCTTCGGTCTGCCTGCCCTGCGCGTGGTTCCGTCTGCCGACGTGAACATCACCCTGTCGATGGCGCTGGGCGTATTTATCCTGATTCTTTTCTACAGCATCAAAATGAAAGGCGTAAGCGGCTTTGTGAAAGAGCTTACCTTGCAGCCGTTCAACCACTGGGCGTTTATTCCGGTCAACCTGATCCTGGAAGGCGTTAGCCTGCTGTCCAAACCTGTTTCACTGGGTCTGCGACTGTTCGGCAACATGTATGCGGGTGAGCTGATTTTCATTCTGATCGCGGGTCTTCTGCCGTGGTGGTCACAGTGGATTCTGAATGTGCCATGGGCCATTTTCCACATCCTGATCATTACGCTGCAAGCCTTTATCTTCATGGTTCTGACGATCGTCTATCTGTCGATGGCGTCTGAAGAGCACTGATTTTTTACCAACACTACTACGTTTTAATTGAAACAAACTGGAGACTGTCATGGAAAACCTGAATATGGATCTGCTGTACATGGCTGCCGCTGTGATGATGGGTCTGGCGGCTATCGGTGCTGCGATCGGTATCGGCATCCTCGGGGGCAAATTCCTGGAAGGCGCAGCGCGTCAACCTGATCTGATTCCTCTGCTGCGTACTCAGTTCTTTATCGTTATGGGTCTGGTGGATGCAATCCCAATGATCGCTGTAGGTCTGGGTCTGTACGTGATGTTTGCTGTCGCGTAGTAGTTGTTTTAAAACCCCAAGCCACAGAAATTTAAGAGGTATTGTGCTGTGAACATGAACGCAACAATCCTCGGCCAGGCCATCGCGTTTATTCTCTTTGTCTGGTTCTGCATGAAGTATGTATGGCCGCCTTTAATGGCTGCCATCGAAAAACGTCAGAAAGAAATTGCTGACGGTCTGGCTTCCGCAGAACGCGCTAAGAAAGATTTGGACCTTGCACAGGCCAACGCGACAGACCAGCTGAAAAAAGCGAAAGCTGAAGCTCAGGTAATCATTGAACAGGCTAACAAACGCCGTTCTCAGATCCTGGACGAAGCCAAAGCTGAAGCAGAACAGGAACGTACTAAGATCGTGACACAGGCTCAGGCTGAAATTGAAGCTGAGCGTAAACGTGCTCGTGAAGAACTGCGTAAGCAGGTTGCGATTCTGGCTGTTGCTGGCGCCGAGAAGATCATCGAACGTTCCGTGGATGAAGCTGCTAACAGCGACATCGTGGACAAACTTGTCGCTGAACTGTAAGGAGGGAGGGGCTGATGTCTGAATTTGTTACGGTAGCTCGCCCCTACGCCAAAGCAGCTTTTGACTTTGCTGTCGAACACCAAAATGTCGATCGCTGGCAGAATATGCTGGCGTTTGCCGCTGAGGTGACGAAAAACGAACAAATGGCCGAGTTGCTTTCTGGTGCGTTAGCGCCTGAAACCCTCGCCGCGTCGTTTATCGCCGTGTGCGGAGAGCAACTGGATGCCAACGGCCAGAACCTGATTAAGGTGATGGCGGAAAATGGTCGTCTCCGTGTGCTCCCGGATGTTCTCGAGCAGTTTGAGCACTTACGTGCCCTTAGTGAAGCTACCGCTGAAGTTGAAGTAACTTCCGCGACTGAACTGAGTGATGAACAGCTTGCGAAAATCACCGCCGCGATGGAAAAACGTCTGTCACGCAAAGTTAAGCTGAATTGCAAAATCGATAAGTCTGTAATGGCAGGCGTAATCATCCGTTCGGGTGATATGGTCATTGATGGCAGCGTACGCGGCCGTCTTGAGCGCCTTGCAGACGTCTTGCAGTCTTAAGGGGACTGGAGCATGCAACTGAATTCCACCGAAATCAGCGAACTGATCAAGCAGCGCATTGCTCAGTTCAGTGTTGTGAGTGAAGCTCACAACGAAGGTACTATTGTTTCTGTAAGTGACGGTGTTATCCGCATCCACGGCCTGGCCGATTGTATGCAGGGTGAGATGATTTCCCTGCCGGGTAACCGTTACGCTATCGCACTGAACCTGGAGCGCGACTCCGTAGGTGCCGTCGTGATGGGTCCATACGCTGACCTTGCCGAAGGCATGAAGGTTAAGTGTACTGGCCGTATTCTGGAAGTGCCGGTTGGCCGTGGCCTGCTGGGTCGCGTTGTTAACACCCTGGGTGCGCCAATCGACGGTAAAGGTCCGGTTGAGCACGATGGCTTCTCTCCAATCGAAGTTATCGCACCAGGCGTTATCGACCGTCAGTCCGTTGATCAGCCAGTGCAGACGGGTTATAAGTCCGTTGATGCCATGATCCCAATCGGTCGTGGTCAGCGTGAACTGATCATCGGTGACCGTCAGACCGGTAAAACCGCGATGGCAATCGACGCCATCATCAACCAGCGTGATTCCGGCATCAAATGTGTGTACGTGGCTATCGGCCAGAAAGCGTCCACCATTTCCAACGTGGTTCGTAAACTGGAAGAGCACGGCGCACTGTCTAACACCATCGTTGTGGTAGCAACTGCGTCTGAATCTGCTGCACTGCAATACCTGGCACCATACGCTGGTTGCGCAATGGGCGAATACTTCCGTGACCGCGGTGAAGATGCGCTGATCGTATACGATGACCTGTCTAAACAGGCTGTTGCTTATCGTCAGGTTTCCCTGCTGCTCCGTCGTCCACCAGGACGTGAAGCATTCCCGGGCGACGTATTCTACCTCCACTCTCGTCTGCTGGAGCGTGCTTCCCGCGTTAATGCGGAATACGTCGAGAACTTCACCAAAGGTGAAGTGAAGGGTAAAACAGGTTCTCTGACCGCTCTGCCGATCATTGAAACCCAGGCGGGTGACGTTTCTGCGTTCGTTCCGACCAACGTAATCTCCATTACCGATGGTCAGATCTTCCTGGAAACCAACCTGTTTAACTCCGGTATTCGTCCGGCGGTTAACCCGGGTATCTCCGTATCCCGTGTGGGTGGTGCTGCTCAGACCAAGATCATCAAGAAACTATCCGGTGGTATCCGTACCGCGCTGGCACAGTATCGTGAACTGGCTGCGTTCTCTCAGTTCGCATCCGATCTGGACGAAGCAACCCGTAAACAGCTGAGCCACGGTCAGAAAGTGACCGAGTTGCTGAAGCAGAAACAGTACGCGCCAATGTCTGTTGCTCAGCAGGGCCTGGTACTGTTCGCGGCTGAACGCGGTTACCTCGAAGATGTGGAACTGGCGAAAATCGGTAGCTTCGAAGCCGCTCTGCTGGCTTACGTCGACCGTGATCACGCTCCGCTGATGCAAGAGATCAACCAGACCGGTGGCTATAACGACGAAATCGAAGGCAAGCTGAAAGCTATCCTCGATTCCTTCAAAGCAACCCAATCCTGGTAATCGTCCGGCGGCTTGTCTCAGGACAAGCCGTCTGGCATTGAGGAGAAGCTCATGGCCGGCGCAAAAGAGATACGTAGTAAGATCGCAAGCGTCCAGAACACGCAAAAGATCACTAAAGCGATGGAGATGGTCGCCGCTTCCAAAATGCGTAAATCGCAGGATCGCATGGCGGCCAGCCGTCCTTATGCAGAGACCATGCGCAAAGTGATTGGTCACCTTGCAAACGGTAATCTGGAATATAAGCACCCTTACCTGGAAGAACGCGACGTTAAGCGCGTGGGCTACCTGGTGGTGTCGACTGACCGTGGTCTGTGTGGCGGCTTGAACATTAACCTGTTCAAAAAACTGCTGGCGGATATGAAAGGCTGGTCCGATAAAGGCGTTCAGTGCGATCTGGCACTGATTGGCTCTAAAGGCGTCTCTTTCTTTAACTCCGTTGGTGGCAACATTGTCGCTCAGGTGACCGGTATGGGTGATAACCCGTCCCTGTCCGAACTGATCGGCCCGGTTAAAGTGATGTTGCAGGCCTACGATGAAGGCCGTCTGGACAGACTGTACGTTGTCAGCAACAAATTTATTAACACCATGTCTCAGGTGCCTACGCTCACTCAGATGCTGCCGTTACCGGCATCAGAAGATGACGAGCTGAAACAGAAAGCCTGGGATTACCTGTATGAACCCGATCCGAAACCGCTGCTGGATACCCTGCTGCGTCGTTACGTTGAATCTCAGGTTTATCAGGGCGTTGTAGAAAACCTGGCCAGCGAGCAGGCCGCACGAATGGTGGCGATGAAAGCCGCGACCGATAATGGCGGCAGCCTGATTAAAGAGCTGCAGTTGGTTTACAACAAAGCTCGTCAGGCCAGCATTACTCAGGAACTCACCGAGATCGTCTCGGGGGCCGCCGCGGTTTAACCAGGTTTACGAATTACGTAGAGGATTCAAGATGGCTACTGGAAAGATTGTCCAGGTAATCGGCGCCGTGGTGGACGTCGAGTTCCCTCAGGACGCCGTACCACGCGTGTACGACGCGCTTGAGGTACAAAATGGTAACGAGAGCCTGGTGCTGGAAGTTCAGCAGCAGCTCGGCGGCGGTATCGTGCGTACCATCGCCATGGGTTCTTCCGACGGTCTGCGTCGTGGTCTGGAAGTGAAAGACCTTGAGCACCCGATCGAAGTCCCGGTAGGTAAAGCAACACTGGGTCGTATCATGAACGTATTGGGTCAACCAATCGACATGAAAGGCGACATCGGTGAAGAAGAGCGTTGGGCTATCCACCGCGCGGCACCTTCCTACGAAGAGCTGTCCAGCTCTCAGGAACTGCTGGAAACCGGCATCAAAGTTATCGACCTGATGTGCCCGTTCGCGAAGGGCGGTAAAGTTGGTCTGTTTGGTGGTGCGGGTGTAGGTAAAACCGTAAACATGATGGAGCTGATCCGTAACATCGCGATCGAGCACTCCGGTTACTCCGTGTTTGCGGGTGTTGGTGAACGTACTCGTGAGGGTAACGACTTCTACCACGAAATGACCGACTCCAACGTTCTGGATAAAGTATCCCTGGTTTACGGCCAGATGAACGAGCCACCAGGAAACCGTCTGCGCGTTGCGCTGACTGGCCTGACGATGGCTGAGAAGTTCCGTGACGAAGGCCGTGACGTTCTGCTGTTCGTTGATAACATCTACCGTTACACCCTGGCCGGTACTGAAGTATCTGCACTGCTGGGTCGTATGCCTTCAGCGGTAGGTTATCAGCCTACGCTTGCGGAAGAGATGGGTGTTCTTCAGGAACGTATCACCTCTACCAAAACTGGTTCTATCACCTCCGTTCAGGCGGTATACGTACCTGCGGATGACTTGACTGACCCATCTCCAGCCACCACCTTTGCTCACTTAGATGCAACCGTGGTACTGAGCCGTCAGATCGCGTCTCTGGGTATCTACCCGGCCGTTGACCCGCTGGACTCTACCAGCCGTCAGCTGGATCCACTGGTTGTTGGCCAGGAACACTACGACACCGCGCGTGGCGTACAGTCCCTGCTGCAACGTTACCAGGAACTGAAAGACATCATCGCCATCCTGGGTATGGATGAACTGTCTGAAGAAGACAAACTGGTGGTAGCACGTGCACGTAAGATCCAGCGCTTCCTGTCCCAGCCGTTCTTCGTTGCGGAAGTATTCACCGGTTCTCCAGGTAAATACGTTTCCCTGAAAGACACCATCCGTGGCTTTAAAGGCATCATGGAAGGCGAATACGATCACCTGCCAGAGCAGGCGTTCTACATGGTTGGTTCCATCGAAGAAGCCGTGGAAAAAGCCAAAAAACTTTAACGCCTTAATCGGAGGGTGATATGGCAATGACTTACCACCTGGACGTCGTCAGCGCAGAGCAACAAATGTTCTCTGGTCTGGTCGAGAAAATCCAGGTAACGGGTAGTGAAGGTGAACTGGGTATTTTCCCGGGTCACGCACCGCTGCTCACCGCCATTAAGCCTGGTATGATCCGCATCGTTAAACAGTTCGGTCATGAAGAGTTTATCTATCTGTCCGGCGGCATTCTTGAAGTGCAGCCAGGCAGTGTGACCGTTCTGGCCGATACCGCTATTCGTGGCCAGGATCTCGACGAAGCGCGAACCCTGGAATCGAAGCGTAAGGCTGAAGAGCACATTAGCAGCTCTCATGGTGACGTGGATTACGCTCAGGCGTCTGCGGAGCTGGCCAAAGCGATCGCGAAACTGCGCGTTATCGAGTTGACCAAAAAAGCGATGTAACACCGGCTTGAAAAGCACAAAAGCCAGTCTGGATCCCAGGCTGGCTTTTTTTTTCGGCCTTAATTCATGATGAAAAAGATGTAGAATTTTAAGCATCAAACGTTTTTACTTCTCACACAAACTACCGTCAGGATGCGTATGTTAAACAGTGCGATGAGCGTGGTGATCCTTGCCGCAGGCAAAGGTACCCGCATGTATTCCGATCTGCCTAAAGTGCTCCACACACTGGCAGGAAAGCCAATGGTGCAGCATGTTATTGATGCAGCTAATGAATTAGGCGCCAGCCAGGTGCATCTGGTTTATGGACATGGCGGCGATCTGCTGAAAAAAACGTTGCGTGACGACAATCTCAACTGGGTGCTTCAGGCAGAACAGCTGGGTACGGGTCATGCAATGCAGCAGGCTGCACCCTTCTTCGCTGATGATGAAGACATCCTGATGCTCTACGGCGACGTACCGCTGATCTCCGTTGAAACCCTCACTCGCCTGCGTGAAGCCAAACCGCAGGGTGGCATTGGGTTATTAACCGTCGTGCTGGACGATCCAACCGGCTATGGCCGCATTACGCGTGAAAACGGCAAGGTAACCGGGATTGTTGAGCATAAAGATGCCACTGACGAACAGCGTCAGATTCAGGAGATCAACACCGGCATCCTGATTGCGAACGGTGCGGATATGAAGCGCTGGCTGTCCAAACTCAATAATAACAACGCGCAGGGTGAATACTACATCACCGACATCATTGCGATGGCGTACCAGGAAGGGCGTGAGATTGCTGCCGTTCATCCGGCGCGTATCAGCGAAACGGACGGGGTAAACAACCGTCTACAGCTGTCACGCCTGGAGCGTATTTACCAGTCCGAGCAGGCAGAAAAACTGTTGCTGGCGGGCGTTATGCTGCGCGATCCGGCGCGTTTCGATCTGCGTGGCACGCTGACCCACGGGCGCGACGTTGAAATAGATACTAACGTTATCCTGGAAGGTAACGTCACGCTGGGCAACCGCGTCAAAATCGGCACCGGCTGTGTGATTAAAAACAGCGTGATCGGTGACGACTGCGAAATCAGCCCGTACAGCGTGGTAGAAGATGCGCGTCTGGATCCCGCCTGTACCATCGGCCCGTTTGCGCGTCTGCGCCCGGGCGCTGAGCTGCTGGAAGGCGCTCATGTAGGTAACTTCGTGGAAATGAAAAAAGCACGTCTCGGTAAAGGCTCGAAAGCCGGTCATCTGACCTATCTGGGCGATGCGGAAATTGGCGACAACGTGAACATCGGTGCAGGGACGATTACCTGTAACTATGACGGTGCCAATAAGTTTAAAACCATCATCGGTGATGATGTGTTTGTAGGTTCCGATACCCAGCTGGTGGCGCCTGTTACCGTGGGCAAAGGCGTGACCATTGCCGCCGGGACAACCGTTACGCGCGATGTGGCCGAGAACGAGCTGGTGTTAAGCCGCGTTCCGCAGGTCAGTAAGCAGGGCTGGAAACGCCCGGTGAAGAAAAAGTAACGACAATATACACCCCTCACCCTGACCCTCTCCCCATAGGGGAGAGGGGAACTGAATGGTGCGGTTTTCATCCTCTCCCCTTTGGGGAGAGGGCCGGGGTGAGGGGATAACATAATCCTCCCCCCACCAGCAGTACCCATAAAAATAACCCCACTCTCTACAAGGCTCGGGGTGCCCGGAAAGGGCAAATACAGGTCAGCGACAACGCATGGCATAACGCCATAATCAGGAAATCTAACTATGTGTGGAATTGTTGGCGCAGTTGCGCAGCGTGATATTGCTGAAATCCTTCTCGAAGGTTTACGTCGTCTGGAATACCGTGGTTATGACTCAGCCGGTCTGGCTGTCGTCGATGCAGAAGGTCATATGACCCGTCTGCGTCGTCTCGGTAAAGTGCAGATGCTGGCCCAGGCGGCGGAGGAACATCCGCTGCACGGTGGCACCGGTATTGCGCATACCCGCTGGGCGACTCACGGTGAGCCATCTGAAGGCAACGCACACCCGCATGTGTCTGAACACATTGTGGTGGTGCATAACGGCATTATCGAAAACCACGAACCGCTGCGTGAAGAACTGAAAGCGCGCGGCTATACCTTCGTCTCTGAAACCGACACCGAAGTGATTGCTCACCTGGTGCACTGGGAGCTGGCACAGGGCGGTACACTGCATGATGCGGTGCTGCGCGCTATCCCTCAGCTGCGTGGTGCTTACGGTACGGTGATCATGGATTCCCGTGACCCGTCCACGCTGCTGGCCGCGCGTTCCGGTAGCCCGATGGTGATTGGTCTGGGCATGGGTGAAAACTTTATCGCTTCCGACCAGCTGGCGCTGCTGCCGGTTACCCGTCGCTTTATCTTTCTGGAAGAGGGCGACATTGCCGAGGTGACACGTCGCAGCGTGACCGTATTCGACACGAAAGGCGAGCAGGTTAAGCGCCAGGAAATCGAATCAAACCTGCAATACGACGCGGGCGACAAAGGTGCTTATCGTCACTACATGCAGAAAGAGATCTACGAACAGCCAAACGCCATTAAAAACACCCTGACCGGGCGCATCAGCCATGGTGAAGTGGATCTGAGCGAGCTGGGCGCCAATGCCAACGAAATGCTGAGCAAAGTCGAGCACATTCAGATCGTGGCCTGCGGTACCTCTTACAACTCCGGTATGGTCTCTCGCTACTGGTTTGAATCCCTGGCGGGCGTGCCGTGCGACGTCGAAATCGCATCTGAGTTCCGCTATCGTAAATCCGCTGTGCGCCGTAACAGCCTGATGATCACTCTTTCCCAGTCTGGCGAAACGGCCGATACCCTGGCGGCGCTGCGTCTGTCTAAAGAGTTGGGTTACTTGGGTTCGCTGGCCATCTGTAACGTACCGGGCTCCTCGCTGGTGCGTGAATCCGATCTGGCGCTGATGACTAAAGCGGGCACCGAAATCGGCGTCGCTTCCACCAAAGCGTTTACCACTCAGCTGACCGTTCTGCTGATGCTGGTGGCGAAGCTGGCGCGTCTGAAAGGCGAAGATGCTTCCGTTGAGCATGACATCGTTCACGGTCTCCAGGCGCTGCCGAGCCGTATCGAGCAGATGCTGTCTCAGGACAAGCGCATTGAGGCGCTGGCTGAAGATTTCTCTGATAAGCACCACGCTCTGTTCCTGGGTCGTGGCGATCAGTACCCTATCGCGCTGGAAGGCGCGCTGAAGCTGAAAGAGATCTCCTACATCCACGCGGAAGCCTACGCGGCGGGCGAGCTGAAACACGGTCCGCTGGCGCTGATCGACGCGGATATGCCGGTTATCGTGGTGGCACCGAACAACGAACTGCTGGAAAAACTGAAATCTAACATCGAAGAGGTGCGCGCCCGTGGTGGTGTACTGTACGTCTTTGCGGATAAAGATGCCGGTTTTGCCAGCAGCGACAACATGCACATCATCGAGATGCCGCATGTGGAAGAGGTGATTGCGCCGATCTTCTACACCGTACCGCTGCAACTGCTGGCTTACCACGTCGCGCTGATCAAAGGCACCGACGTTGACCAGCCGCGAAATCTGGCGAAGTCCGTTACCGTAGAATAATCCTTCCAGGCTCCGCCATCCGGTGGAGCCTTTTTTTATGACAATCCGTCATTTTCAGCTATTTTATCAGTGTCACATAAAGAAAATATTACTGAAAACAAGCTGTCATAATAATCATTAAGTTTATGATTTATTTATGTATTTTTGCTTAATTTTAAGTGAAATTTTCTTTGTCATAAAACTGTCATATTTCGTACATTTATCTGTCACCTGTTTGTCCTATTTTGCTCATCGTAGCCACTTAAACAATGATTTACGAAATCCTTGCAGGAGACATTATGAAAGTTATGCGTACCACTGTCGCAACTGTTGTCGCCGCGACCTTATCTCTGAGCGCTTTCTCTGCTTTCGCAGCAGCAAGCCTGACTGGCGCTGGTGCAACCTTCCCTGCGCCGGTGTATGCCAAATGGGCGGATACCTACCAGAAAGAAACCGGCAACAAGGTTAACTATCAGGGTATCGGCTCCTCCGGTGGCGTAAAACAAATTACCGCGAATACCGTTGATTTCGGCGCATCCGACGCTCCGCTGTCTGATGAGAAACTGAATCAGGAAGGCCTGTTCCAGTTCCCGACCGTGATCGGCGGCGTTGTGCTGGCTGTTAACATCCCTGGCCTGAAATCAGGCGAGCTGGTGCTGGACGGCAAAACCCTGGGTGATATCTACCTGGGCAAAATCAAAAAATGGGATGACGAAGCCATCACCAAACTGAACCCGGGCGTTAAGCTGCCTTCGCAGAATATCGCGGTGGTTCGTCGTGCTGACGGCTCTGGTACCTCTTTCGTGTTCACCAGCTACCTGGCGAAAGTGAACGAAGAGTGGAAATCTAAAGTCGGTTCCGGCTCTACCGTTAACTGGCCAACCGGTCTGGGCGGTAAAGGCAACGACGGTATCGCTGCCTTCGTACAGCGTCTGCCTGGCTCTATCGGCTACGTAGAGTACGCTTACGCGAAACAGAACAACCTGGCTTACACCAAACTGGTTTCTGCTGACGGCAAACCGGTTAGCCCGACCGAAGAGAACTTCGCTAACGCCGCAAAAGGCGCTGACTGGAGCAAATCCTTCGCTCAGGACCTGACCAACCAGAAAGGCGACGATGCATGGCCTATCACGTCTACCACCTTCATTCTGGTCCACAAAGAGCAGAAGAAGCCTGAGCAGGGTGCTGAAGTGCTGAAGTTCTTCGACTGGGCATACAAAAACGGCGGCAAACAGGCGAATGACCTGGATTACGCCAGCCTGCCAGACAGCGTGGTTGAGCAGATCCGTGCTGCATGGAAAACCAACGTGAAAGACAGCAGCGGTAAAGCGCTGTACTAACAGGATATTTTTGACGAAGATGGCGGGTGGCGCGCAGCGATCCCGCCCTACGGTTCATCCTGTAGGCCCGGTAAGCGCCAGCGCCACCGGGCATATTCGTAAGACGTCTCATAAAGAAGAGTAATTTATGGCTGCAACCAAGCCTGCATTTAACCCTCCGGGTAAAAAAGGTGACATGATTTTCAGCGCGCTGGTGAAACTGGCTGCGCTGATTGTGCTATTGCTGCTGGGCGGCATTATCGTGTCCCTCATTTTCTCCTCCTGGCCGAGCATTCAAAAATTTGGTTTCGCCTTCCTGTGGACCAAAGAGTGGGATGCGCCGAACGATATTTACGGTGCGCTGGTGCCGATTTACGGCACGCTGGTGACCTCTTTTATCGCTCTGCTGATTGCAGTGCCGGTAAGCTTCGGTATTGCCCTGTTTCTGACGGAGCTGGCGCCGGGCTGGCTGCGACGTCCGCTGGGTATCGCCATTGAACTGCTGGCGGCCATCCCAAGTATCGTTTACGGCATGTGGGGCCTGTTTATCTTTGCTCCGCTGTTTGCGACGTACTTCCAGGAGCCGGTGGGTAATGTTCTCTCCGCCGTTCCGTTTGTGGGGGCCCTGTTCTCTGGCCCGGCATTCGGTATCGGTATTCTGGCGGCTGGCGTGATCCTCGCCATCATGATTATTCCGTACATTGCGGCGGTCATGCGCGATGTCTTCGAACAAACCCCGGTGATGATGAAAGAGTCGGCCTACGGCATCGGCTGCACCACCTGGGAGGTTATCTGGCGCATCGTCCTTCCGTTCACCAAAAATGGGGTGATCGGCGGCATCATGCTGGGCTTAGGCCGCGCGCTGGGTGAAACCATGGCGGTGACCTTTATCATCGGCAACACCTACCAGCTCGACAGCGTGTCGCTCTACATGCCGGGGAACAGTATTACCTCTGCGCTGGCGAACGAATTTGCCGAAGCGGAATCCGGGCTGCACGTCGCAGCGCTGATGGAACTGGGTCTGATCCTGTTTGTTATTACCTTTATTGTGCTGGCTATCTCCAAGCTGATGATTATGCGTCTGGCTAAAAACGAGGGGGCACGCTAATGGCGACTCTCGACATGCAAAACACCGCTCAGCTTGCGGAATCTCGTCGCAAAATGCAGTCAAAGCGCCGGATTAAAAACCGCATTGCGCTGACGCTTTCCATGGCCACGATGGCGTTCGGCCTGTTCTGGCTGATCTGGATCCTGATGTCCACCATCACCCGTGGTATTGATGGAATGTCCCTGGCGCTGTTCACCGAGATGACGCCGCCGCCAAACACGGCGGGTGGTGGTCTGGCAAACGCCCTGGCGGGCAGCGGCCTGCTGATCCTGTGGGCGACCGTTTTCGGTACGCCGTTGGGCATCATGGCGGGTATCTATCTGGCGGAGTATGGCCGCAAGTCCTGGATCGCTGAAGTCATCCGCTTTATTAACGACATTCTGCTTTCTGCCCCGTCGATTGTGGTAGGTCTGTTTGTTTACACCATCGTGGTGGCGCAAATGGAACACTTCTCCGGCTGGGCGGGTGTGATTGCGCTGGCGCTGTTGCAGGTGCCTATCGTTATTCGTACCACTGAAAACATGCTGAAACTGGTGCCGGACAGCCTGCGTGAAGCGGCTTACGCGCTGGGCACACCGAAATGGAAAATGATTTCGGCGATCACCCTGAAAGCGTCCGTCTCGGGGATCATGACCGGTATCCTGCTGGCTATCGCCCGTATCGCTGGTGAAACCGCACCGCTGCTGTTTACCGCCCTCTCCAACCAGTTCTGGAGTACGGACATGATGCAGCCGATCGCCAACCTGCCGGTGACGATCTTTAAATTTGCGATGAGCCCATTCGCGGAATGGCAGCAGCTGGCCTGGGCCGGGGTGCTGATCATCACCCTTTGCGTACTGTTGCTGAACATTCTGGCGCGCGTCATTTTCGCGAAGCAGAAACACGGTTAAATTTTTACGGCGCGGCACATCGCGGCGCCGAATGAGGAAATGAGTCAATGAGTATGGTTGATACTGCCCCGGGTAAGATTCAGGTTCGTGATTTGAACTTCTACTACGGCAAATTCCATGCCCTGAAGAATATCAACCTGGATATCGCGAAGAACCAGGTCACGGCATTTATCGGTCCGTCTGGCTGTGGTAAATCCACGCTGCTGCGCACCTTTAACAAAATGTATTCGCTCTATCCGGAGCAGCGCGCAGAAGGTGAAATTCTGCTGGACGGTGACAACATCCTGACCAATACCCAGGATATCGCCCTGCTGCGTGCGAAAGTGGGGATGGTGTTCCAGAAACCCACGCCGTTCCCGATGTCGATCTATGACAACATCGCCTTTGGTGTGCGTCTGTTTGAGAAGCTCTCCCGTGCGGATATGGACGAGCGCGTGCAGTGGGCATTGACCAAGGCCGCATTATGGAACGAAACCAAAGATAAACTTCACCAGAGCGGGTACTCTCTCTCCGGTGGTCAGCAGCAGCGTCTGTGCATTGCGCGCGGTATCGCCATTCGCCCGGAAGTCTTGCTGCTGGATGAGCCGTGCTCAGCCCTTGACCCGATCTCAACCGGGCGTATCGAAGAGCTGATCACCGAGCTGAAGCAGGATTACACCGTGGTGATCGTCACTCACAACATGCAGCAGGCAGCCCGTTGCTCTGACCACACGGCGTTTATGTACCTGGGCGAGTTGATTGAGTTCAGCGATACGGACGCGCTGTTCACCCGTCCTGCGAAGAAACAAACCGAAGATTATATTACTGGCCGCTACGGTTGATTTGCCTTAGTGCATGTGGAGAAACCATGGACAACCTCAATCTTAATAAACACATTTCCGGCCAGTTTAACGCAGAGCTGGAAAGCATTCGCACCCAGGTGATGACCATGGGCGGCATGGTCGAGCAGCAGCTTTCTGATGCGATTACGGCAATGCACAACCAGGACAGCGAGCTGGCGAAGCGCGTTATCGAAGGCGATCACAACGTCAATATGATGGAAGTCGCCATCGACGAAGCGTGCGTGCGCATCATTGCCAAGCGTCAGCCAACCGCGAGCGACCTGCGTCTGGTAATGGCGATCATCAAAACTATCGCCGAGCTGGAGCGTATTGGTGACGTGGCGGATAAAATCTGCCGCACCGCGCTGGAGAAATTCTCCCAGCAGCACCAGCCGCTGCTGGTGAGCCTGGAGTCTCTCGGTCGCCACACCGTGCAGATGCTGCACGATGTGCTGGACGCTTTCGCGCGCATGGATCTGGACGAAGCGGTCCGTATCTACCGTGAAGATAAGAAAGTTGACCAGGAATACGAAGGCATAGTGCGTCAGCTAATGACCTACATGATGGAAGATTCCCGTACCATTCCAAGCGTGCTGACCGCGCTGTTCTGCGCGCGCTCAATTGAGCGTATTGGCGACCGCTGCCAGAACATTTGCGAATACATCTTCTACTTCGTGAAGGGACAGGATTTCCGTCACGTGGGCGGCGACGAGCTGGACAAGCTGCTGGCGGGTAAAGATCCGAAAGAGTGATGTGTGTGGCGGGTGGCGCTATCGCTTACCCGCCCTACGATCCTTGTAGGCCGGATAAGCGTTAGCGCCATCCGGCTTTGTTTTTTCAGCGAGTAATATCCCACCCGCGCGCCTTCCACAATTCCGGCAGCTGCGCCAGGTCTGTAAAGGTCGTCACTTTTGGATGATCGATCGGCTTGTTGTGCGGATCGGCGCAGAAGTAAAACACCTCCATCCCCGCATCAATCCCCGACTGCGCGCCCGCAGACGAGTCATCCACCAGGATGCAGTTCTCCACGTTGACGTTCATCGCCTTCGCCGCGTGGAACATCAATGCCGGATCCGGCTTCCAGCGCTGGATATCGTAGCCGCTGAACAGTTTTTCCGGGAAGTGGTGCAACATGTCCAGCTTGCCGAGTGAATGCTGCATTTTGCTGACCGGGCCGTTAGAGACCACGCAGATCGGCACCGTCATCGCATCCAGCAGCGCGTTAGCGCCGGCGATAACTTCCAGCTCGGCGTCGAAGAGGCGTGCGACCTCGGCGCGGTACACCGGTTCCAGATCCGCTTTCGCCAGATCCACCCCGTGCTCTTCGTTAATGATGTCGATGATCTCGTACAGCTTCACGCCCTTAAAGCGTTTAAACACCTCTTCGAGATCGAGCGTAATGCCAAATTCCTGGAACATGGCGACATACGCGCGGGAACAAATGACCTCACTGTCGACCAGCGTACCGTCACAGTCGAAAAATACCGCTTCAATTCCGGACATGCCTTTCCCTTTTAACAAGTTTAACGTTTACGTACGACAGTTTAACGAGACGCAATCGTTGCCGTATAAGCAAAATCAATGAAAAAAGTATCCCGTAACCGCCACTATTGTCGCATTTTGGTATAGGATAGCGACGAATTTTCCCTCCTTGTTCGGAAATTGATGATGAGTCAACAACACACTACCCAGACATCTGGTCAGGGGCTGCTTGAGCGCGTGTTCAAACTGCGCGAGCACGGCACAACGGCACGCACCGAAGTGATCGCCGGTTTTACTACCTTCCTGACGATGGTCTATATCGTTTTCGTTAACCCGCAAATTCTGGGCGTGGCTGGCATGGACACCAGCGCCGTCTTTGTTACCACCTGTCTGATCGCGGCCCTTGGCAGCATCCTGATGGGCGTTTTCGCTAATCTGCCCGTGGCGCTGGCCCCGGCAATGGGTCTTAATGCGTTCTTTGCGTTCGTGGTGGTTCAGGCGATGGGCCTGCCGTGGCAGGTTGGGATGGGGGCTATTTTCTGGGGCGCGGTCGGCCTGCTGCTGCTGACCATCTTCCGTGTGCGCTACTGGATGATTGCGAACATTCCCGTGAGCCTGCGCGTGGGCATCACCAGCGGTATCGGTCTGTTTATCGGCATGATGGGGCTGAAAAACGCTGGCGTAATCGTGGCGAACCCGGAAACGCTGGTGAGTATTGGTAACCTGACCTCTCACAGCGTGCTGCTGGGCGTGCTGGGCTTCTTTATTATCGCGATCCTGGCGTCGCGTAACATCCACGCTGCGGTGCTGGTCTCTATCATCGTGACCACGCTGCTGGGCTGGATGCTGGGTGACGTGCATTACAGCGGTATTGTCTCTGCGCCACCGAGCGTTTCTACCGTGATTGGTCACGTTGATCTGGCGGGCTCGCTGAACCTGGGTCTGGCCGGAGTGATTTTCTCCTTCATGCTGGTCAACCTGTTTGACTCCTCCGGTACGCTGATTGGCGTGACGGACAAAGCGGGTCTGGCGGACGAGAAAGGCAAATTCCCGCGCATGAAGCAGGCGCTGTATGTGGATAGCATCTCGTCCGTTGCGGGTTCTTTCATCGGCACCTCGTCTGTTACCGCTTACATTGAATCCTCTTCCGGCGTGTCCGTGGGCGGCCGTACTGGCCTGACGGCGGTAGTCGTGGGTCTGCTGTTCCTGCTGGTGATCTTCCTCTCTCCGCTGGCGGGGATGGTGCCACCGTACGCGGCAGCTGGCGCGCTGATCTACGTCGGCGTGCTGATGACCTCGAGCCTGGCGCGCGTGAAGTGGGAAGATCTGACGGAAGCCGTTCCGGCGTTTATTACCGCGGTGATGATGCCGTTCAGCTTCTCGATCACCGAAGGTATCGCGCTGGGCTTTATCTCGTACTGTGTGATGAAGATCGGTACCGGCCGTTTCCGCGAACTCAGCCCGTGCGTGATGATTGTGGCGCTGCTGTTTGTGCTCAAGATTGTGTTTATTGACGCGCACTAAGGTGCGGTGTGTGGTGTCAGGTGGCGCTTCGCTTACCTGACCTACTGATGAGTGTAGGCCCGGTAAGCGCTAGCGCCACCGGGCTTTTTTATCAGCTTTTAACCCGCTTAATATAATCCCCAAACGCAGTCAACTGACCAGAGAGATGATCACGCGTACTCTGATCCACCACTTCACCCGTCTGCGGGTCGACTTTGTTCTGAATCACGCCGCCCATAAATTCCGGCTTGTTCATCACCATAGCATCCAGGAACACCAGGATCTGTCGCAGGTGATACTGGCAGCGCGCACCGCCGATGGTGCCCATTGAGCTGGTCTGGATCAGCACCGGTTTGCCTGACAGCGGCTGCTCCGGTAAACGGGATAACCAGTCAATCGCGTTCTTCAGACCCCCCGGAACCGAGTAGTTATATTCTGGCGTTACAATCACTACACCATCAGCCTGACGGATCTGCTCGGCTATCGCCTCCACGCTGTGCGGGAACCCTTCTTCCTGCTGAACGTCAGCATCATAAAGCGGGATGTCGCCAATAGACGGCAGGGCGCTGATCTCCATTCCCGCAGGCGCCAGCTGTGGCAGCGTGCGCGCTACCATCCCGTTAAACGAACCTTTGCGCAGGCTTCCCAGTAACGTAACAACTTTCAACGTATCAGACATGATTACTCCTGTTTCATCATGATGACCCTGGACGGATCAGCTATGGGTGTATGCTTTTTCTGCCGGTAAACTGGTTAATCGCATCAGGCGCGCGGCGGGCTCGTTGGCGCGCTCAGGTACATCCGGAAGACTACGCCAACCGCGAATACTGTCAAACTCCCAGATTTTCAGCCGTTCGATGGCGGGGCTCACCGCAACGGACCAGATCAGTACGTCCTCAGCGTCGCTGAGCGCCTCTACCAGCGACGCTTTCGCGGCACGCAGGCGTCCGGAGCCGGGAAGCAGCTGCAACAGGCTGGCGTCGTCTGATGCCGCGCCGCTCAGTTTACGGATGCTCTGGCGAAGGGTGATGAGCTGCGCTCTGGCTTCAACGGGATCGTTCTGGTTACGTATCCACAGCTTTTCATTGCTGGAGAGCGGGTATTCATCGAGCGCGTTAGCACCATGGAAGCTGCGCGTGACGCGTTGCAGCTCCATATCCAGGCCGCAATCACCTTCAGTCGTCAGCGCGACGCCAACAATGTTGCCGGTATACGCAATGGAAAAATGGGGGAGTGCCGGGTCCGCAAAAACCGGGCGACCTTCTGGCTGGGTGAGTATGTCCGGTAATTCGCTGGTGCCGTACAGCATAAAAAGCAGTTCTGCGAGGAGCGCTCTGGAAGCTAAAAACCGCGTCCTGCGGTGTTCAGGTAGTTTGAGCGCCTCACTGTGACAGGCTGAAGAAATTCTGGCCGATACGAGATGCCCTTCCGTTAATGTTCCTCGTGCAAAGTGCGTAGCCATTTTTCGCTCCCTGATAATGGTCGTAGTCGGTTAAACGGTTACATGATTATCGCTTAACTCAGCTTCTGTTTTAATCAGTAAATAGAAATAAGAGAAGCCTGAGGACCGAACTTTACATTATCTTAGGCAAAAACCTGACCTGGCGCGGTATACAGGGCTTTTATAGTTTCGCGCAGCCAGATAATTTTCGGATTATGGCTGTTCCGCTTATGCCAGATTAGCGTGAAGGGTACGGTCAGCTTTTCTGCCTGCGCCTCATCGATGGGAATGGGAAGGCAGACCAGATTACGCTGGTGGAGTTGATTGTAGTGATGGCAGTAGTAGGGCGCAGTGGCAATGTAGTTGTGGTCCGGCTGAGCCGCCATAAACATAGACTGTTCAAAGCCGGGCAGGCTCATGGCGACGTTGCGCTCGTGGCCCATCTCTTTTAGCACTTCATCAAGCGCCCAGGTATCGCTGCGCTCCCAGAAGATGCTGATATGCGGGTAGCGCAGAAACGTCTCAAGGTTCCACGCTTCGTGAAGTGCCGGATGATCTTCTCGCAGATAGACGCACGGACGGTCGCTGAACAGGATTTCGTAGTCAATAAACCACGGCATCAGCTTTAGCAGCTCGCGGGAGCGCGGGTGCGTTTCGCGGCCGGTAAAACCGAGATCGACCTCTCCGCGCGTAATGGCGTCCAGCGAATCATAATCCCACTGGCGCAACTTCACCGTCGCCTGTGGGTAGCGCTCATTCACCTGCTCCAGCAGGGTGTTAAAGCGAATCAGCATCAGCGGCGTTTCGGCGGCGAGCACAAACTTGAGCCCGCCTGGAGAGCTATGGTGGAATTTATCGACGATCTGATTGCCAATCTGCATCCAGTCGGCCAGATCCTGTTCCAGACTCACCGTTAGCGGCGTGGGCAGTAGCCCTAAAGGCGTTTTCACAAACAGCGGATCGTCGAACCAGTCGCGCAGCTTCGCCAGCGATTTACTCACCGCGGACGGCGTCACGTTCATTCGCTTCGCGGCTTTGGTGACGCTGCGCTCCTGCAACAACAACTGCAGGCAAAGTAAAAGATTAAGATCGAGACTGCTGATGGGCTTCTTCATAGTGCGCCGCGGGCTGGATGACCATAAGTAAGGTAATGCAGAGTATGCTACAGCCAATCAGAACCCCGATCAGCATATTCAGCGCGTTAAGGCCGATCACCGCCGCCAGCCAAATCCACAGCGACGAACCGCAGACCTGCGCAATGCCCAGCACCGAGCTTGCCACGCCTGCCCGCAGTGAGAACGGGCCAAGCGCCTGACTCATCGCCACGCCGAAGCCGCCGGAGAATCCGGCGCAGATCAGGGTCATACCCACCAGCATCAGCGCATGTGAGGTGGCGGTCGCCAGAATTACGCCTGCGGCGAGAAACAGCGTCTGTGAAGCGAGCATCAGCGTGCGCTGGCGGAAGATATTGAGCGCAAAGGGCATCGAGAATGAAACCGCCATGCTGACCATCGCATTGAGCGCCATCACCGTCGAATACTCACCGCGATCGAAGCCTATCGTCTCCATCAGTAACACCGGGGAAACGTTTACATAGGTGAGGATCACCGCCACGCTGAGCGTGATGATGGCCAGGCGGCTCAGGAAAAAGCGATTCAGAAGCTTTTCAGCCGGATGAATGGTAGCAGCGTGGTGCGTCTGCTGCGAACCGGGATGGGTCTCTTTCAACACCGTCACGGACAGTATAAAGACGATGGCGCCCATTGTGGCCATGGTCCAGAAAAGGCTCTGCCATGGAAATTTCAGCATGATCAGGTAGCCTACAACCGGTGCCAGCACCGGGATGATGCAGGTAATGCCGTTCAGCATCGACAGCACCCTGGCGCGGCGCTGGGCGCTCAAGGTATCGCGCAGAATGGCAAACGCCACCACGTAACAGCCGCCCGCGCCAATGCCCTGGATAAAGCGCCCTGACAGGAACATTGTGCTTTCCTGAGCCATTGAACACAGTACCGATGCCAGCGTAAAGATAACCGCCCCCGTAATGGCGACGGGTTGACGGCCGGCTCTGTCCGCGATTTTCCCGGCAAATACCATCGACGACGCCATTCCCGCGAGGTAGGCCGAAAACGCGATGTGCAGTTGCGCCTCGCTGGCACCCAGATCGCGGGCAATATGCGGTAGCCCCACCAGATACATATCAATGCCGGACGGATACAGCAGAACTAATGCGAAACTACAAAACAGAAAACGAGCCATAAATCCCCCATAGATGCAGGCAAGCAGGATAGGGGGCATGGGGGGATTAAGCGAGTTGCCATTGGGACAATGGTGATTTCCCTGGAGGAAACCACCATGTTCTATCGGGAATTACTTACCAATACAGAAGCTTGAGAAAATTCGTCCAAGCAGATCGTCCGACGTAAACTCCCCGGTGATCTCGCTCAGGTTCTGCTGCGCCAGACGCAGTTCCTCCGCCAGCAGCTCGCCGGCCCAAGCGCCGATCAGCTGCGCTTTGCCCTGGTCAAGATGGCGTGCCGCCTCTTCCAGCGCCTGCAGGTGACGGCGACGCGCCAGGAAGCCGCCTTCCATGCTGGTATCAAAGCCCATGCTCTGCTTGAGATGGTTACGCAGGTCGTCCACGCCTTCACCGGTCCGCGCCGACAGGCGGATCAGTGAGTGACCATTCACATCGCTGATGCCCAGCGTTTCGCCGGTAACGTCGGCCTTATTGCGCACCACGGTGATCGGCAGTTTGGCCGGGAGACGGGCGATAAAGTCTGGCCAGATTTCAGCCGGGTCAACGGCGTCGGTCGTGGTGCCGTCCACCATAAACAGCACGCGGTCGGCCTGCTCGATCTCCTGCCAGGCGCGTTCGATACCGATACGCTCGACTTCATCGCTCGCATCGCGCAGGCCAGCGGTATCGATGATGTGCAGCGGCATGCCGTCGATATGGATATGCTCGCGCAGGACGTCGCGGGTGGTGCCGGCTATGTCGGTCACGATCGCCGCTTCACGGCCCGCCAGAGCGTTCAGCAGGCTTGATTTCCCGGCGTTGGGGCGACCAGCAATGACCACCTTCATGCCCTCACGCAGCAGGCTGCCCTGGCGCGCTTCGGCGCGAACGGCATCCAGATCGTTCATCACCTGGTTGAGTTGGGCTTCGATTTTGCCGTCAGAAAGGAAGTCAATCTCCTCGTCCGGGAAGTCGATAGCCGCTTCAACATAGATTCGCAGGTGAGTAAGTGCTTCCACAAGGTGATTCACGCGTGCGGAAAATGCCCCCTGCAACGAGTTCAGCGCGGAGCGGGCTGCCTGTTCGGAACTGGCGTCGATCAGGTCGGCAATCGCTTCGGCCTGAGCCAGGTCGAGCTTATCGTTCAGGAAGGCACGCTCGGAGAACTCACCCGGCTTCGCAATGCGCAGGCCAGGCAGGGTCAGAATACGTTTTAACAGCAGGTCGAGGATCACCGGGCCGCCGTGACCCTGAAGCTCCAGCACGTCTTCGCCAGTAAAAGAGTTTGGGCCGGGGAACCACAGCGCAATGCCCTGGTCCAGCGAGGTGCCGTCGGCATCTTTAAATGGCAGATAATCAGCGTAGCGCGGCTTTGGCAGTTTACCCAGCACCGCTTCGGCCACCTCACGCGCCTTCAGGCCGGAGATGCGCAGAATGCCTACACCACCGCGTCCCGGTGGGGTTGCCTGGGCGACGATAGTGTCGTTATGGCTCATGGTTGCTCTCGTTCAATACAAATAAAAAAGGCGGTCAATCGACCGCCCTTATTTTAGCGTTAAGTTACCGAATCAGGACTTTTTCTTTTCGCGGCTATGCAGGCCACGTTTTTCCAGACCACGGTAAATCAGCTGCTGCTGGATGATGGTCACCAGGTTGCTGACGATATAGTACAGCACCAGACCTGACGGGAACCACAGGAAGAACACGGTGAAGATGACCGGCATAAAGGTCATGATCTTCTGCTGCATCGGGTCAGTCACGGTGGTCGGAGACATCTTCTGGATGAAGAACATCGTCACGCCCATCAGGATCGGCAGGATGTAGTACGGGTCCTGTGCGGACAGGTCATGGATCCACAGGGCGAACGGCGCGTGGCGCAGCTCAACGGAACCCATCAGCATGTAGTACAGCGCAAGGAAGATTGGCATCTGAATCAGCAGCGGGAAGCAACCACCCAGTGGGTTCACTTTCTCTGCTTTATACAGGGCCATCATCTCCTGGCTCTGACGCTGTTTGTCATCGCCCAGACGCTCACGCATAGCCTGAATCTTCGGCTGTAGCATACGCATCTTCGCCATGGAGGTGTACTGCGCTTTAGTCAGCGGGTACATGATGCCACGAACGATAAAGGTGATAACGATGATGGAGAAGCCCCAGTTACCCAGGAAGCTGTGGATGAACTTCAGCAGCTTAAACAGCGGCTGAGAGATGAACCACAACCAACCGTAATCAACGGTCAGATCCAGGTGCGGCGCAACGGCAGCCATTTTGTCCTGGATTTCCGGGCCGACCCACAGGGTGCTTGCCAGCTTACCGGTTTGACCCGGCTGCACCAGAACCGGCTGAGATTTGTAGCCGATGGCTGCAATACCGTTGCCGAGGTTCGCGGTGTAGAAGTTGTTCGTACCGTCGTTATTCGGTACCCACGCCGTCGCGAAATACTGTTGCAGCATTGCGACCCAACCGCCTTTAGAGCTGACGTTCAGGTTTTCGTTATCGGCAATGGTGTCGAATTTGTATTTCTCGTACTTGGTATCTGGCGTGGAGTAAGCCGCGCCACGGAAGGTATGCAGCGCAAAGTTGCTGCTTCCGGTGTCACGGTGAGACGGCAGATTGATGGACTGCTTCAGCTGACCAAAGGTAGAGATTTCCAGCGGTTTCGCACCGGTGTTCTGTACGCTGTAGCCCACGTTCACCGCATATTCACCGCGTTTCAGGGTGAAGGTTTTGGTGAAGGTGTTGCCTGCCGCGTCGGTGTAGGTCATCGGAATAACCAGTTCGTTCTGACCATCAGCCAGCACAAAGGTGTCATTCTCGACGTTATACAGTGGACGCGCACCGTTCGCCGGGTTATCCGGGCCATCACGACCGGTCAGGCCGCTCTGTGCCTGGTAGATAAACTCAGGCGTGGTTTCCAGTAACTGGAACGGTTCGGTAGACTTCAGCTCTTTCGGGTAGGTCAACAGCAGCGCCTGCTCAACATCACCACCACGGGTGTTGATAGTCAGCTCAAGCACATCGGTCTTAACCGTAATCTGTTTCCCCTGGCCACTGGCCGGTACGCCCTGGTCGGCGGCGCTACCCGCTGCGGTGGTCGTGGTCTGCGTGGTCTGTTGCTGGGGTTGAGGATTTTTATCCTGCTCCCATGCCTGCCAGATCATGAAAGACACGAACAACAAAGCGATGATAAGAAGATTGCGTTGCGAATCCATCGTTAGTGTTCTCTGGTATCAAAAGGTCCTGGAGGGACGGGGTCGTCTCCACCTGGGTGTAAAGGGTGGCATTTTAATACGCGTTTCACCGTCAACCAACTGCCTTTTATCACTCCAAACCTGCGCAATGCCTCAATTCCGTAGCTTGAGCATGTTGGCGTGAAACGGCAATGTGGCCCGAGTAGCGGACTAATCAGGCGTTGATAGACCCGAATGAGGGCTATCAGGACCCGCGAGCCAGGCGACAGTGGCGGCGCCATAATTTTTCCAACGCTTCCGAGAGAGCACGGTTATCGAGGTCGGCAACCCCTTTTTTAGCCACCACCACGAAATCCATTGAAGGCAGTTCGTGCTGACGTAAACGGAAGCTTTCACGCGTCAGACGTTTAATCCGGTTGCGTTCATGCGCACGCTTAACGTTTTTCTTGGCGACTGTGAGACCGATGCGGGGATGCCCCAGCGAATTTTGGCGGCCGAGGATGGTGATTTGCGGCGTGCCAGCCCGTAGTGGCTGCTGGAAGACGAAAGTGAAATGAGTGGGAGTTAACAAACGTAACTCCCTGGGAAATGCGAGCTTAACCACTCAGGGGTTAGCTTTATTACTTGGAAACGGTCAGACGAGCGCGGCCTTTAGCACGACGACGTGCCAGAACCTGACGACCATTTTTAGTAGCCATACGAGCACGGAAGCCGTGAGAACGGTTGCGCTTCAGTACAGACGGTTGAAAAGTGCGTTTCATGGCGATTTCTACCTAAACTTGAATAAATTCACTGACTTTTGCGTATACCCGAACGAGATTCGAACGACTAACGCCTCAGCGTGGGTGATTAAAGAGGCCGGATTGTAATAATTGTACACTCCGGAGTCAATTCTCTTTCCTTAAATCCCTGCGTATTTCCGCACGATTTCGCGTGGAAAATGAGCAACGAACGACGCAGGAAGATGAGCATCACGCGCCGGGTCGAGGATTATACGGGCTCGCCAACAAAGCGCAAGGATCCTCCTGGATCTTCGTTAGATCATTTAAGCCCAAAATTGTCTGTGCTCATTAAATTTTCCAATATGCGGCCTAAATCGCGAGGCACTCGCGTCAGGATCGTTTACACTTACCCGATTCCGGATCTTCCTGTGGATAAATCGGGAAGAATCTGTGAGAAACAGAAGATCTCTGGCTCAGTTTAGGCTATGATCCGCGGTCCTGATCGGGATCCAGCGATCCTGGCCGGACATAAACACAACATCGTTCAGGCTGTATCAACGATAGCGTGTATAACCGCAGATAGCGGTTCGCACATCACCCTGATGGGGTCATGTCGATGTGCGCCAACAATCATGAATATTCAATAGTTTTCTTTTATTGTTCGAGTGGAGTCCGCCGTGTCACTTTCGCTTTGGCAGCAGTGTCTTGCCCGATTGCAGGATGAGTTACCAGCCACAGAATTCAGTATGTGGATCCGCCCATTGCAGGCGGAACTGAGCGATAACACGCTGGCTTTGTACGCGCCAAACCGTTTCGTGCTCGATTGGGTAAGGGATAAATACCTTAATAACATCAATGGACTGCTGAACGATTTCTGCGGGTCAGATGCCCCACAGCTGCGTTTTGAAGTGGGCACAAAGCCGGTCACCCAAACCGTTCGTGAAGTTGTCAATGTGGCAGCCCCTGCACAGGCGGCGCCCGCTCCAGCGCCTCGCGTTGCACCGGCTCGTCAGGGCTGGGATAACGTTCCGGCCCCCGCTGAGCCTACCTACCGCTCAAATGTTAACGTGAAACACACGTTCGATAACTTCGTCGAAGGTAAGTCGAACCAGCTGGCGCGCGCGGCGGCCCGCCAGGTTGCCGATAATCCCGGTGGTGCTTACAACCCGCTGTTCCTTTATGGCGGCACGGGTCTCGGTAAAACGCACCTGCTGCATGCGGTGGGCAACGGCATTATGGCGCGTAAGCCCAATGCCAAAGTAGTGTATATGCACTCCGAACGCTTCGTTCAGGACATGGTAAAAGCCCTGCAAAACAATGCGATCGAAGAGTTTAAACGCTACTACCGTTCCGTTGATGCGCTGCTGATCGATGACATCCAGTTCTTTGCCAATAAAGAACGATCGCAGGAAGAGTTTTTCCACACCTTTAACGCCCTGCTGGAAGGCAATCAGCAGATCATTTTGACCTCGGATCGTTATCCAAAAGAGATCAACGGCGTTGAAGATCGTCTCAAATCCCGCTTCGGCTGGGGCCTGACCGTGGCGATCGAGCCGCCGGAGCTGGAAACCCGCGTCGCGATCCTGATGAAAAAAGCCGACGAGAACGACATTCGCCTGCCGGGTGAAGTGGCGTTCTTTATTGCCAAGCGCCTGCGTTCCAACGTTCGTGAGCTGGAAGGGGCACTGAACCGCGTTATCGCCAACGCCAATTTTACCGGTCGTGCGATCACCATCGATTTTGTGCGTGAAGCGCTGCGCGATTTGTTGGCATTGCAGGAAAAACTGGTCACCATCGACAATATTCAGAAGACGGTGGCTGAGTACTACAAGATCAAAGTGGCAGATTTACTGTCTAAACGTCGTTCCCGCTCGGTGGCGCGTCCGCGTCAGATGGCGATGGCGCTGGCAAAAGAGCTCACCAACCACAGCCTGCCGGAAATCGGTGATGCGTTTGGTGGACGTGACCATACGACCGTGCTGCACGCCTGTCGCAAGATTGAGCAGTTACGCGAAGAAAGCCACGACATAAAAGAAGATTTTTCCAATTTAATCAGAACATTATCATCGTGACGCTATGAAATTTACCGTTGAACGTGAACATTTATTAAAACCGCTGCAACAGGTGAGTGGCCCATTAGGCGGCCGCCCTACGCTGCCTATTCTTGGAAACCTGCTGCTTCAGGTCGCTGACGGTACGCTGTCGCTGACCGGCACAGATCTGGAAATGGAAATGATCGCGCGCGTTACGCTGACTCAGCCGCACGACGCGGGCGCGACCACGGTTCCGGCACGTAAATTCTTTGATATTTGCCGTGGGCTGCCGGAAGGCGCTGAAATCGCCGTGCAGCTGGAGGGCGACCGCATGCTGGTGCGCTCTGGCCGCAGCCGTTTCTCCCTCTCCACGCTGCCCGCTGCGGACTTCCCGAACCTGGATGACTGGCAGAGCGAAGTTGAATTTACCCTGCCGCAGGCGACGATGAAGCGTCTGATTGAAGCCACGCAGTTCTCCATGGCGCATCAGGACGTTCGTTACTACTTAAACGGCATGCTGTTCGAAACCGAAGGTGAAGAGCTGCGTACCGTGGCTACAGACGGTCACCGTCTGGCGGTCTGTTCTATGCCGATTGGCGATTCACTGCCAAACCATTCGGTGATCGTACCGCGTAAAGGCGTAATTGAACTGATGCGTATGCTCGACGGCGGCGACACCCCGCTGCGCGTGCAGATCGGTAGCAACAATATTCGTGCCCACGTGGGCGATTTTGTCTTCACATCGAAGCTGGTAGACGGACGTTTCCCGGATTATCGCCGCGTATTGCCGAAGAACCCGGACAAAACGCTGGAGGCAGGTTGCGACATCCTCAAGCAGGCGTTCGCGCGCGCCGCTATTCTCTCCAACGAGAAATTCCGCGGCGTACGTCTGTACGTGAGTGAAAACCAGATCAAAATCACCGCCAACAACCCGGAGCAGGAAGAGGCAGAAGAGATTCTGGACGTCACCTACGCCGGGGCTGAGATGGAAATCGGCTTCAACGTCAGCTATGTGCTGGATGTGCTGAATGCACTGAAATGCGAGAACGTTCGCATCCTGCTGACTGACTCCGTTTCGAGCGTACAGATTGAAGATGCCGCATCACAGTCGGCTGCTTATGTTGTCATGCCAATGAGACTGTAATGTCGCTCACCCGTCTGTTGATCCGCGACTTTCGCAACATCGAGAGCGCGGATCTCGCTTTATCCCCTGGCTTTAATTTCCTGGTTGGCGCGAACGGCAGCGGCAAAACCAGCGTGCTGGAAGCCATCTATACGCTCGGTCATGGCCGGGCGTTTCGCAGTTTGCAGATTGGTCGCGTGATTCGCCACGAGCAGGATGCGTTTGTGCTGCATGGGCGCTTGCAGGGTGCCGAGCGGGAAACTGCCATCGGCCTGACCAAAGACAAGCAGGGCGACAGCAAGGTGCGCATCGACGGCACCGACGGCCACAAGGTGGCGGAGCTGGCACTGCTGATGCCGATGCAGCTGATTACGCCGGAGGGGTTTACTTTACTCAACGGCGGCCCCAAATACAGAAGAGCGTTCCTCGACTGGGGATGCTTTCACAATGAAGCCGGTTTCTTTAACGCCTGGAGCAATCTGAAGCGTCTGCTTAAACAGCGTAACGCCGCATTGCGCCAGGTCACGCGCTACGCCCAGCTGCGTCCGTGGGACATGGAATTAATTCCTCTTGCGGAACAAATCAGCCGCTGGCGTGCCGAATACAGCGCAGGTATCGCCGAAGACATGGCCGATACCTGCAAACAGTTTTTACCCGAGTTCTCTCTCACCTTCTCTTTCCAGCGTGGCTGGGAAAAAGAGACGGATTATGCCGAGGTGTTAGAGAGAAGCTTCGAGCGCGATCGCATGTTGACCTACACCGCGCACGGCCCGCACAAGGCGGATTTCCGCATTCGTGCCGACGGTGCGCCGGTGGAAGACACGCTGTCGCGCGGGCAGCTGAAGCTCCTGATGTGCGCGCTACGCCTGGCGCAGGGGGAGTTCCTCACCCGCGAAAGTGGGCGACGCTGCCTGTACCTGATAGATGATTTTGCCTCGGAACTTGACGACGCGCGGCGCGGGCTACTTGCCAGCCGCTTAAAAGCCACGCAGTCGCAGGTTTTCGTCAGCGCCATTAGCGCTGAACACGTTATGGACATGTCGGACGAAAATTCGAAGATGTTTACCGTGGAAAAGGGTAAAATAACGGATTAACCCAAGTTGAAATGAGCGAGAAACGTTGATGTCGAATTCTTATGACTCCTCCAGTATCAAAGTCCTGAAAGGACTGGATGCGGTGCGTAAGCGCCCGGGTATGTATATCGGCGACACGGATGACGGCACCGGTCTGCACCACATGGTATTCGAGGTGGTAGATAACGCTATCGACGAAGCGCTCGCGGGTCACTGTAAAGACATCGTGGTCACGATCCATGCGGACAACTCCGTGTCCGTTACCGATGATGGTCGTGGCATCCCAACCGGTATTCACCCGGAAGAGGGCGTATCTGCTGCGGAAGTTATCATGACCGTTCTGCACGCAGGCGGTAAGTTCGATGATAACTCCTATAAAGTTTCCGGCGGTCTGCACGGCGTAGGCGTATCCGTAGTAAACGCCCTGTCGCAGAAGCTGGAGCTGGTTATCCAGCGCGAAGGCAAAATTCACCGCCAGATTTATACCCATGGTGTGCCGCAGGCACCGCTGGCCGTTACCGGTGATACCGACAAAACCGGTACCATGGTGCGTTTCTGGCCGAGCCTTGAAACCTTCACCAACGTCACCGAATTCGAGTACGAGATCCTGGCGAAACGCCTGCGTGAACTGTCGTTCCTGAACTCCGGCGTGTCGATTCGACTGCGCGACAAACGCGACAACAAAGAAGACCACTTCCACTACGAAGGCGGTATCAAGGCGTTCGTTGAGTATCTGAACAAGAACAAAACGCCAATTCACCCGAATATCTTCTACTTCTCTACTGAAAAAGACGGTATCGGCGTGGAAGTGGCACTGCAGTGGAACGATGGTTTCCAGGAAAACATCTACTGCTTTACCAACAACATTCCACAGCGCGACGGCGGTACGCACCTTGCGGGCTTCCGCGCGGCGATGACCCGTACCCTGAACGCCTACATGGACAAAGAAGGCTACAGCAAAAAAGCGAAAGTCAGCGCCACCGGTGACGATGCCCGTGAAGGCCTGATTGCCGTGGTCTCCGTGAAGGTGCCGGATCCGAAATTCTCCTCACAGACCAAAGACAAGCTGGTCTCTTCTGAGGTGAAATCGGCGGTTGAACAGCAGATGAACGAACTGCTGAGCGAATACCTGCTGGAAAACCCGTCCGACGCGAAAATCGTGGTGGGTAAAATTATCGATGCGGCGCGTGCCCGTGAAGCGGCGCGTAAAGCCCGTGAAATGACCCGTCGTAAAGGCGCGCTGGACCTGGCAGGCCTGCCGGGCAAACTGGCTGACTGCCAGGAACGCGATCCGGCGCTGTCTGAACTGTACCTTGTGGAAGGGGACTCCGCGGGCGGTTCTGCAAAGCAGGGCCGTAACCGCAAGAACCAGGCGATTCTGCCGCTGAAGGGTAAAATCCTTAACGTTGAGAAAGCGCGCTTCGACAAGATGCTCTCTTCTCAGGAAGTGGCGACGCTCATCACCGCGCTCGGCTGCGGCATCGGTCGCGACGAGTACAACCCGGACAAACTGCGCTATCACAGCATCATCATCATGACCGATGCGGACGTCGACGGCTCGCACATTCGTACGCTGCTGTTGACCTTCTTCTATCGTCAGATGCCGGAAATCGTTGAGCGCGGCCACGTCTACATTGCCCAGCCGCCGCTGTATAAAGTGAAGAAAGGCAAGCAGGAACAGTACATTAAAGATGACGAGGCGATGGATCAGTACCAAATCGCGATCGCCCTTGATGGTGCGACCCTGCACGCAAACTCCAGCGCGCCAGCGCTGGCCGGTGAACCGCTGGAGCGTCTGGTCTCCGAGTTCAACGCCACGCAGAAAATGATTGGCCGTATGGAGCGTCGCTATCCGAAAGCGCTGCTGAAAGAGCTGATTTATCAGCCGACCCTGACCGAAGCCGAGCTGAGCAACGAGCAGACCGTCACCCGCTGGGTGAACACCCTGGTGAGCGAGCTGAACGAGAAAGAGCAGCACGGCAGCCAGTGGAAGTTCGACGTTCAGCAGAACGCTGAGCAGCAGTTCGAGCCGATTGTTCGCGTGCGTACCCACGGCGTCGATACCGACTACCCGCTGGAGCACGAGTTTGTTACCGGTCCGGAATACCGCCGTATCTGCACCCTCGGCGAGAAGCTGCGTGGTCTGATCGAAGACGACGCGTTCATCGAACGTGGCGAGCGTCGTCAGCCGGTAGCCAGCTTCGAACAGGCGCTGGAGTGGCTGGTGAAAGAGTCCCGTCGTGGCCTCTCTATTCAGCGTTATAAAGGCCTGGGCGAAATGAACCCGGATCAGCTGTGGGAAACCACCATGGATCCGGAAAGCCGTCGCATGCTGCGCGTCACCGTTAAAGACGCAATCGCAGCGGATCAGCTGTTCACGACCCTGATGGGTGACGCGGTTGAACCACGTCGCGCCTTCATCGAAGAGAACGCCCTGAAAGCGGCGAATATCGATATTTAACGGTTGTTTTTGTGGGGCTCATTCCAAATGATGTCTCATAAAGAATGCAGTCGGCTAATAACAAAAAAGAGAGTGACATCATGTCACTCTCTTTTTTTTACTTATATTTGAATATCAATAAAACGAAGTCGATCTCATTGATGTGATCCTCGCCCAGGAGTATATACCCCGATAAAGAGTATGGTGGTCTGTTAAAGTTGAAATCGGTACGGAAAAAGGAATAAACCGTATGAGCAGCAGGAGCGATATTATCGGGGCCGATGAATGGCAGGTAACGACCCGCAGCGGCCTCGTCTACAGTGAGGTCCTCGGTTGGATCGACCTGGGGCATGCCAGGGGCGAAGATATTTCCCTGCTTCTGGCTGATTTCAGCAGCGGCGAAGCCAGTGGCAGACCTTATTACACGATTGCATACAATCAGAGAATGAATATCGGGAAAGGACTGGCCGGAACGGGTAAGTTTGTTCGCTGGGAAATAAAACGTGGGCGCTCGATGTCAGAAATTAACAGCATTGCCCTGGCTATGATGATGGATACCGCGAGAAATTTTGAAAATTACCAGTCCCGCGCTTTTTTCAGTTGGTACACCGATAGCGGGTTCAGCGGAGAAGACCTGGTGTCGGATCTGCTCGGTTTTTACAGGGCGCTGATTCCTTCGGATTACCGGGCTCAGTTGCGGCCTGTCAGTCGTGAAAGCGCACTACGCCGCTGGGATCATTACGGACCGATCGGTAATTTCAAGAACCGGGGTTTTCTTCCATTGATTTTTCCCGACCCTGATGACCTTAATATCCGGCATGAACCCTATAAAGGCCCGCTTCCCCGCTTTATGAGGTGGGTAACGCCGTTTGATAACTTCAGCTCAGACATTGTTCGTATTCTTAACGATAACGGCACATATCATTCCTTCTTTACCCACTCAGGACGACGTTGAGCATGAAAAAGTTAGCCATATTTTCAGGGTTGGCCATCGGGATTGTCACGTTAGCATACCTCTTTTTGGCATATGAGCCTGAGATGACATATCGTGAATCAGATAAGGTTCGCTATCATCTTTACACCCCAGAATCGATTAAGCAGGCACCACGCCTGTCACCGGATTATACCTTCAGCCACTCTGCTGCAAATGGACAGCCAGAGACCGCTGGCGTGTGCTTTAGCGGGGTATCTGATGCCGCTGTACTTAAACAATATCTTGTTTCGCGTGGCTACGCCTTTGCCAGAAAGGCCCCCGTCGGGGAGCTATGGACGTCAGAACGTCATCGGGATGTGTACTTCACTGTTATCAGCAGGGTTTCGCCTGGCAGGCAAGTTTGCCTTTTTGAATCAGAACGTTAACTTGCACCTTCGACGCGGCTTGCAGGAAAGTCCAGCGACAGCACTGACGGTAAACGGCTGGCAAGCGTATCGACAGCAATTCTAACCCTCAGCGGCAGATGCGGCGTCTGCTGCCAGACTGCATGAACGTCGAAGCGCACGTCCGGTGCCTGCTTTAAAAGCGGGATGAGTTTTCCCTGATGTATTTCTCTGCGGGCCATCCAGCAGGGCAACCACGCAAGGCCGTGTCCGGCCAGCGCAGCGTCGCAGATTGCCTGTAAATCATCCATATTGAGCGATGAGCGGGGAGTAAAGGTGTGCGATCTCCCTTCGCTATCCATTAGCTGCCAGGGCAGCACTCTGCCTGATCGCAGATAGTTAATGGCAGTGTGGTGGGGTAAATCAGCAACGTTTTCTGGCTGGCCGTTCTTCATCAGGTAATCCGGGGCGGCACACAGCACCATGCGATGCTCGCCCAGCCTTCTGGCGACCAGCAGGCTGCTGTCCTGCAGCGTGCCGTTACGTACCGCCATATCAAAGCCTTCCTCTACCAGATCCACCACGCGGTCGCTGAATGACATTTCAAGCTCAAGCCCGGGGTGTTCCTGCGTCAGTTCTATCAGCAGTGGCGCGACGCACTGGCGACCAAACAGAACCGGCATGGCGACGCGCAGGCGGCCGCTGACCTGCTGCTTCCCTGTTTCAAGCAGCGACTCCGCGCCCCGAATCTCCTCCAGCGCGCGAAGGCAGCGTTCATAAAACAGAGCGCCGTTGTCGGTCAGCCTCTGGCTGCGGGTGGTACGCTGGAAAAGACGTACGCCCAGCCGCTCTTCAAGACGAGCAATGCTTTTTCCTACCGCCGAGCGCGACAAATGCAGACGGACGGCGGCCTGCGCAAAACTTCCCGCCTCAACGGCGGCCACAAATACAGGTATATCCTTCAGCGTATCGGTCATGAATTGTATCCACTGCGTCATCAATTATGGGAAAACTTATCGCCACTGGCGACCAAACGTCAACGGTAGACTGTCAGTCCTAAAGCTTATTTGATGGCAGGAGAGAAAAAATGACAGAAACAATGCAGCGCTGGTCAATGAACGCCCTTGGGCGCGAGAGCCTTCAGCTTGTTCAGGTGCCTGTGTCACAGCCAGGCCCGGGGGAGGTTCGCGTAAGGGTTAATGCCGTTGCGCTCAACTACCGGGATAAAATGGTTGTTGAAGGCACAATGCCGATCCCGCTTTCCTTCCCGTTTACCCCGGCGTCTGACATGGCGGGCGTGGTGGACAGCATTGGTGAAGGCGTTACGCGTTTCAAACCCGGCGCACGCGTCATCTCAACCTTCTTCCCGGAATGGATCGACGGCAAGCCGCAGGCAGACGCGCGCGATTTGCCCTATAAAACGTCCGGTGGATACTTCCAGGGCATGCTGGCCGAATATGTGATTGTGAGTGAAAACGCGCTGGTGGCGTCCCCGGAAAGCCTGGATGACGCTGAGGCCAGCACGCTTCCTTGCGCGGGGCTTACCGCATGGTTCGCGCTGGTGGAGCGCGGTCATTTACGCGCCGGGCAATCGGTGCTGGTACAAGGCACGGGCGGTGTGGCGCTATTCGCTTTGCAGATAGCAAAAGCGCACGGCGCAGAAGTTATTGTTACGTCGGGGAGTGATGAAAAACTGGCACTAGCCAAAAAGCTGGGAGCCAGCCAGGGCATCAACCGACTGAAAGGCGACTGGGCTGAAAATACGCTGGCACTGACGCAGGATCGCGGCATCGACCACATTATCGAAACCGTGGGTGGGGAGAACCTGAGACATTCCCTTCGCGCGGTAGCCGTTCACGGGCGTATCTCCGTTATTGGCGTGCTGGCCGGAACGGACATTTCCCTGCCTGCTGGCGAGCTGCTGCTGAAATCCCCCGTCATTCAGGGGATTGGGGTTGGACACCGCCGGGCGCTGGAAGATTTCGTCCGTGCTGTTGATGTCACGGAGTTAAAACCGGTGATTGAACATCGCTATCGTTTTGACGAACTGGAACAGGCGCTTGAGCATCTGGATCGCGGTGCGTTTGGCAAAATCGTTCTCACCCGCGAGTGAGTTCTTGTTCCCGGGATAAATATAAAAGGGGCTTTTTGTTACGCAAGGTAGCTCTATTTTTGTGTGCTTAATCGCGTTAGCATGAGATAGCACTCATTTATCCCGGGGACCTCATGGCTATCAAACTCATTGCAATCGATATGGACGGCACGCTGCTGCTGCCAGACCACACTATCTCTCCTGCCGTTAAAAATGCGATCGCCGCCGCACGCGAAAAAGGCGTGAACGTGGTGCTCACCACCGGACGCCCGTATGCCGGGGTGCACAGCTACCTGAAAGAGCTGCACATGAACCAGCCTGGCGATTACTGCATCACCTATAACGGCGCACTGGTGCAAAAGGCAGCAGATGGCAGCACGGTGGCGCAAACTGCACTGAGCTATGATGACTACCTGTTCCTTGAAAAACTCTCCCGCGAAGTGGGCTCTCACTTCCACGCGCTCGATCGCAATACGCTTTACACCGCCAACCGCGATATCAGCTACTACACGGTGCACGAGTCCTACGTTGCAACCATTCCACTGGTGTTCTGCGAAGCGGAAAACATGGACCCGGCAACCCAGTTCCTGAAAGTGATGATGATTGATGAACCTGCGGTTCTCGACAAAGCCATCTCACGCATTCCGGCTGAGGTAAAAGAGAAATACACCGTGCTGAAAAGTGCGCCGTACTTCCTCGAAATCCTCGATAAACGCGTCAATAAAGGCACGGGTGTCAAATCGCTTGCCGATGCGCTGGGCATCAAGCCTGAGGAGATTATGGCGCTGGGCGACCAGGAAAACGATATTGCGATGATCGAATATGCAGGCATGGGCGTGGCGATGGATAACGCCATCCCGTCGGTGAAAGAAGTGGCGAACTTCGTCACCAAATCTAACCTGGAAGACGGCGTGGCTTATGCGATTGAGAAATTTGTCCTGTCCTAACAGCTGTCTGTAATCATCAGCCTCGGTTATCAACCGGGGCTTTTTTTAGCGCTGAATTTATCGAATTGTTCTTTTTGTGATCTGGATTGTAGTACAACATTAACTGATTGTACTACATTGTCACCACGGCAATGGCGAAAGGACTCACGTTTGTACTGCAAAAGTGAGGCGAAATTCAGCGGTCGCGGTAAAGTAGTGATGGACTTACAGAGCACAAGGACTCTCCATGACACTCAATAAAACCGATCGCATTGTCATCACGCTGGGCACTCAGATTGTGGGTGGCAAATACGTTCCCGGTTCGCCGCTGCCAGCAGAGGCGGAACTGTGCGAGGAGTTTGAAACCTCGCGCAATATCATCCGGGAAGTGTTCCGCTCGCTGATGGCGAAGCGGCTGATTGAAATGAAGCGCTATCGCGGCGCGTTTGTTGCGCCGCGTAACCAGTGGAACTACCTCGATACCGATGTTCTGCAATGGGTACTGGAAAACGACTACGACCCACGGCTTATCGGCGCGATGAGCGAAGTCCGAAATCTGGTGGAACCGGCCATCGCCCGCTGGGCGGCAGAGCGCGCAACGTCAGGTGACCTGGCACAGATTGAGTCGGCGTTAAACGACATGATCGCCAATAACCAGAATCGGGAGGCGTTCAACGAGGCGGACATTCGCTACCACGAGGCGGTACTGCAGTCGGTGCATAACCCGGTGTTACAGCAGCTTAGCGTGGCGATCAGCTCGCTACAGCGAGCAGTTTTTGAACGTACCTGGATGGGCGATGAGGCCAACATGCCGAAAACGCTTCAGGAACATAAAGCGCTGTTCGATGCGATACGGCATCAGGACGGCGATGCGGCAGAGCAGGCGGCGCTGACCATGATCGCCAGCTCGACACGAAGGTTGAAGGAAATCACATGACATCACGCTACATCGCAATTGACTGGGGATCGACCAATCTGCGCGCCTGGCTCTACCAGGGGGAGCAGTGTCTGGAAAGCAGGCAATCAGAAGCAGGTGTGACGCGCCTGAACGGTAAATCCCCCGAAGCGGTGTTAGCAGAGGTGACACAAAACTGGCGCGACGGTACTACGCCAGTGGTGATGGCCGGAATGGTCGGCAGTAACGTGGGCTGGAAGGTTGCGCCTTACCTGTCGGTTCCGGTGCATTTCACCGCCGTTGGCGATCAGTTAACGTCTGTTGGCGACAATGTCTGGATTATTCCCGGTTTATGCGTCTCTCGCGACGATAACCATAACGTGATGCGCGGCGAAGAGACGCAGCTGCTCGGGGCGCGCACCCTTTCTCCTTCTTCTGTCTACGTCATGCCCGGGACGCACTGCAAATGGGTCCAGGCGGATGCTGAGCAAATTCATGATTTCCGCACGGTGATGACCGGCGAACTGCACCACTTGCTGCTTAAGCATTCGCTGATGGGGGCCGGTTTGCCGGAGCAAACCCCTTCGCGGGAAGCGTTTGCCGCCGGGCTTGAGCGCGGGATCGCATCCCCTGCCGTTTTGCCGCAACTTTTTGAGGTTCGCGCCTCGCACGTGCTGGGAAACCTTCCGCGCGAGCAGGTCAGCGAATTTCTGTCCGGCCTGCTGATTGGCGCAGAAGTCGCCGCCCTGAGCGACGGGTTCGCCGGGCAGCAGGCCATCACGCTCGTCGCGGGTTCATCGCTGACGTCTCGTTACCGCCAGGCGTTCCACGCTATCGGACGGGATGTTGCTGCGGTGGAAGGCGACACGGCATTTCAGGCAGGTATAAGGAGCATTGCTCATGCAGTGGCAAACTGAACTTCCCTTGATCGCGATTTTGCGCGGTATCACGCCCGGTGAGGCCTTAGCGCACGTTGGCGCGGTGATCGACGCCGGGTTCGACGCGGTGGAAATCCCGCTCAACTCCCCGGAATGGGAAAAAAGCATTCCGGCAATTGTGAAGGCGTTCGGTGATAAAGCGCTGATTGGTGCTGGTACCGTATTACAGCCGGAGCAGGTGGATGAACTGGCGAAGATGGGCTGCAAGCTTATCGTCACACCGAATATCAACCCCGAGGTGATCCGCCGGGCGGTGGATTACGGCATGACCGTATGCCCGGGTTGCGCCACGGCCACAGAAGCCTTTGCCGCCCTCGATGCGGGCGCACAGTCTCTCAAAATTTTCCCGTCGTCGGCCTTTGGTCCGGATTACATCAAAGCGCTGAAAGCGGTCTTACCCGCCAGCGTGCCGGTCTTTGCCGTGGGCGGCGTCACGCCGGAAAACCTGGTGCAGTGGATAAAAGCGGGTTGTGCAGGCGCGGGGCTGGGCAGCGATCTCTATCGTGCCGGACAGCCCGTTGAGCGTACCGCACATCAGGCGGCAGCATTTGTGAAAGCGTATCGAGAGGCAGTGCAATGAAAATAACCAAACTTACCACGTACCGTTTACCCCCGCGTTGGATGTTCCTGAAAATCGAAACCGACGAAGGCGTGGTTGGCTGGGGCGAGCCGGTGATTGAAGGCCGTGCGCGCACCGTTGAAGCCGCGGTTCACGAGCTGGGTGAATACCTGATTGGCCAGGATCCGGCGCGCATCAACGACCTGTGGCAGGTCATGTACCGGGCGGGATTTTACCGTGGCGGTCCGATCCTGATGAGCGCCATCGCCGGTATCGATCAGGCGCTGTGGGATATCAAAGGCAAAGTGCTGAATGCCCCGGTCTGGCAATTAATGGGCGGCCTGGTGCGAGACAAAATCAAAGCCTACAGCTGGGTGGGCGGTGACCGCCCTGCGGAAGTGATCGACGGTATCCGGCAGCTGCGCAACATCGGTTTTGACACCTTCAAACTCAACGGCTGCGAAGAGATGGGCGTTATCGACAACTCGCGCGCGGTAGACCGGGCGGTGAACACCGTGGCGCAAATCCGCGAGGCTTTCGGCAACGAGATTGAGTTTGGCCTGGATTTCCACGGCCGCGTCAGCGCGCCAATGGCCAAAGTGCTGATTAAAGAGCTGGAGCCGTATCGCCCGCTGTTTATTGAAGAGCCTGTTCTGGCCGAGCAGGCGGAATACTATCCAAAACTGGCTGAACAGACGCACATTCCCATCGCGGCGGGGGAGCGTATGTTCTCGCGCTTCGAGTTTAAGCGCGTGCTGGAAGCGGGCGGCATTGCGATCCTGCAACCGGACCTCTCCCACGCGGGTGGCATCACCGAATGCTACAAAATTGCCGGCATGGCAGAAGCCTACGATGTGGCGCTGGCGCCGCACTGTCCGCTTGGGCCGATTGCGCTGGCAGCCTGTCTGCATGTGGACTTCGTCTCCCGTAATGCAGTGTTCCAGGAACAAAGCATGGGCATTCACTATAACAAGGGCGCGGAGCTGCTCGACTTTGTGAAAAACAAAGAAGACTTCAGCATGGAAGGTGGTTTCTTTAAACCGTTAACGAAGCCGGGCCTTGGCGTGGAGATCGACGAAGCCAAAGTCATTGAGCTGAGTAAAAGTGCGCCGGACTGGCGTAACCCACTGTGGCGTCTTGAAGACGGTTCCGTAGCCGAGTGGTAAATCGCCGGATGGCGCTACGCTTATCCGGCCTACTCTCTCGTAGGCCCGGTAAGCGAAGCGCCACCGGGCAAAAAAAACGTACATAGAAAAAATATAACCCTCTGTAAATTACAGGGCATGGTGAGCGGCTTCGCTATGCCCAAAATCTGGAGACAGATTGCGATGGATATTCCAGTTACTGCTACAAAAACCGGGCGTCGCCGCTACCTGACGCTAATTATGATTTTTATTACCGTGGTCATTTGCTATGTCGACCGCGCCAACCTTGCTGTGGCCTCGGCCCATATTCAGGAAGAGTTTGGCATCACCAAAGCGGAAATGGGTTACGTCTTCTCGGCGTTTGCCTGGCTGTATACGCTCTGCCAGATCCCCGGCGGCTGGTTCCTTGACCGCGTGGGGTCACGTCTGACCTACTTTATCGCTATTTTGGGCTGGTCCGTGGCGACCCTGTTCCAGGGCTTCGCCACCGGGCTGATGTCGCTGATAGGCCTGCGCGCCATCACCGGGGTGTTTGAAGCGCCCGCGTTCCCGACCAACAACCGCATGGTGACCAGCTGGTTCCCTGAACACGAACGTGCTTCCGCTGTTGGTTTTTACACCTCCGGGCAGTTTGTTGGTCTGGCGTTTCTGACGCCGCTGTTAATCTGGATCCAGGAGCTGCTGAGCTGGCACTGGGTGTTCATCGTCACCGGCGGGATCGGCATTATCTGGTCGTTAATCTGGTTTAAGGTCTATCAGCCGCCGCGTCTGACCAAAAGCATCACCAAAGCCGAACTGGACTACATCCGCGACGGCGGCGGTCTGGTGGACGGCGATGCGCCAGTGAAAAAAGAGGCGCGCCAGCCGCTGACCAGAGCGGACTGGAAGCTGGTCTTCCACCGTAAGCTGGTGGGCGTATATCTGGGCCAGTTCGCGGTGACCTCCACGCTGTGGTTCTTCCTCACCTGGTTCCCGAACTATCTGACCCAGGAAAAAGGGATAACCGCGCTGAAGGCGGGCTTTATGACCACCGTACCCTTCCTTGCGGCGTTTTTCGGCGTCCTGCTCTCGGGCTGGCTGGCGGATAAGCTGGTGAAAAAAGGCTTCTCACTGGGGGTTGCGCGTAAAACGCCGATTATCTGCGGACTGCTGATCTCTACCTGCATCATGGGAGCGAACTACACCAACGATCCAGTGTGGATCATGACCCTGATGGCGGTAGCGTTCTTCGGGAACGGTTTTGCCTCCATCACCTGGTCGCTGGTGTCGTCCCTGGCACCGATGCGGCTGATTGGCCTGACTGGTGGCGTATTCAACTTCGTTGGCGGCCTGGGCGGGATCACCGTGCCGCTGGTCATCGGTTACCTGGCGCAGGACTACGGCTTTGGTCCGGCTCTGGTGTATATCTCTGCCGTGGCGCTGATCGGCGCGCTCTCCTACATCCTGCTGGTAGGTGACGTGAAACGAGTAGGCTAATCCCTTCGGATGTTTTACCCTGATGCGATAACCGCGCATCAGGGTATTTTCATGAAACAAATCACCTTCGCTTCCCGCAACCACCAGCTCACCAACATCAACATCTGGACGCCAGACAGCCAGTGGCTTGTCTATGATGTCCGCCCGTCCGGCGCGTCGTTTACCGGTAAAACCATTGAGCGGGTCAACGTCGGTACGGGCGAGGTTGAGGTGATCTACCGTGCGACTGACGGCGCGCATGTCGGCGTGGTGACCGTTCATCCTGCCGGGGAGAAATATGTTTTTATCCACGGCCCGAAAAAACCGGATGCAGACTGGCAGTATGATTTTCACCATCGTCAGGGAGTGATTGCGCACAACGGCCAGGTGAGCAATCTTGATGCGATGGATATCACCGCGCCTTACACGGCGGGGGCGCTGCGTGGCGGCAGCCACGTTCACGTTTTTAGCCCGAACGGGCAGTTCGTCAGCTTTACCTACAACGACCATGTACTGCACGCGCGCAATCCGCAGCTGGATTTGCGTAACGTCGGGGTGGCGGCGCCTTTTGGTCCGGTAAATCCACAGGGGAACCATCCGCGGGAATATGCTGGCACCTTCTGGAGCGTGCTGGTAAGCCGGACAACGCCGAACCCGCAACCGGGCAGCGATGAGATCAACCGCGCCTATGAAGAGGGCTGGGTGGACAACGACAGGCTGGCGTTTATCGGCGATACGGTGTCTGCGAAAGGCGAGAAAGTGCCCGAACTGTTTATTGTGGACCTTCCCAAGGACGAGCAGGGCTGGAAACGGGCGGGCGATGCGCCGTTGCAGGGAACGCCTGAAACAATGCCCGCGCCGCCTGCGGGCGTAACGCAACGTCGCTTAACCTTCACCCACCAGAAGGCGTATCCGGGGCTGGTGAATGTGCCGCGCCACTGGGTGCGCAGCAATCCGCAGGGGACGCAGATTGCGTTTTTAATGCGGGACGATAACGGCGTTGTGCAGCTGTGGCTTATCTCCCCTGAGGGCGGCGAGCCGCGTCAGCTGACCCACGCTGAGCGTGATATTCAGTCGGCCTTTAACTGGCATCCTTCCGGCAACGGGCTGGGATTTGTGCTTGCAGGCCGCATTGCCTGCTGCGATGCGCAGACCGGAGAGGTGACGTTTTTGACGTCCGATCATGGCAACCCGCCGTCTGCTGACGCTGTGGTGTTTTCCCCGGACGGACGTTTTGTTGCGTGGATGGAAGAGAAGGACGGTTTCCGCCAGCTGTGGCTAACGGAAACCGCACAGAATTAGCGCGGGGTCATCTCTGCGGGCGGGATGACGGAGTTAGTCGCCAGCGTCTCCTGCTCGCTTTTCTCAACGCGCGAACGCACTGAGCTGTCGGTGCGGAACATATCCCACGGCAGCAGAAGCGTATCGGCAACCGCCGTAAACGGCATATCAAGAATCGCCAGAGATTTGGTACCCCAGTTTGTCTCATCATCAGAGATCATGGCGGCACTGGCGCGCGTCCCCGGATATGTTCCTTCTTTACCGCCGGTGTGCGACATCACGCTCGAACACCCGCAAAGTAAAACAACCCCGCTGAACGTCGCCAGCTTAATCAGAACATTTCTCATCATCACTCAGTCATCATTAGTAGCACGGCATTGACCTGCAACTCAGGGTTATAGCGAGGCGCGTCCAAAATGGATAGCTCAAAACTCCCGCACTGTGGTCGCCATCGCAATTTAACCCTTTGTGCTGTGCCCCTGAGTCTATGCGACAACCAGCAAAGTGCAAAAAAATCTCACATCAACAGGCTTGAAAAGGCCGTATCCAGACCCATTTTAAGAATGTAACCCGATAACGGACACGCCTGATGGGTGTTCGGGGAAGCAGAAGCCTGTCCATGGTGGAAGGCTACATTTTCTCGCTGATTCCAGGAGTTTTTATCTATGCGTAATTTCGATCTCTCTCCGCTATACCGTTCTGCCATTGGTTTTGATCGTCTGTTCAACCACTTAGAAAACAACCAGAGCCAGAGCAACGGCTATCCTCCTTACAACGTTGAATTGGTTGACGAAAACCACTATCGCATTGCGATTGCTGTCGCCGGTTTCGCAGAGAGCGAACTGGAGATCACCGCGCAGGACAATCTGCTGGTGGTGAAAGGCTCCCATGCGGGCGAGCAGAAAGAACGAACCTACCTCTACCAGGGCATCGCAGAGCGCAACTTTGAACGCAAGTTCCAGCTGGCTGAGAACATCCACGTCAAGGGCGCGAACCTGGTGAACGGCCTGTTGTTTATCGAACTGGAACGTGTGATTCCGGAAGAGAAAAAACCGCGTCGTATCGAAATCAATTAATTAAGCGGGTCGCGGCTGCGGCCCACCTGAAATTGCTTGCCGTAAAGGGAGCATATGCGAATCCGCAAGGGTTTGCAGGTACAACTGCGCACAAAAATAAACTGTGCCGAACTCGCTTCTCAGAAGGAGATTTAGTATGCGTAACTATGATTTTTCCCCCCTGCTGCGTCAGTGGATCGGTTTTGACAAACTGGCTAACGCGCTGCAAAGCGCAACCGAACAGCAGACGTTTCCGCCGTACAACATCGAAAAAAGCGATGATAACCACTACCGCATCACGCTTGCGCTGGCCGGGTTTCGTCAGGAAGATCTCGACATCCAGCTTGAGGGTACGCGCCTGACCGTTAAAGGGTCACCGGAAAAACCAGACACCGAGACCAAATGGCTGCATCAGGGGCTTGTCACTCAGCCGTTTAGCCTGAGCTTTACCCTGGCAGACCATATGGAAGTTTCTGGCGCGACGTTCACTAACGGGCTGCTGAACATTGACCTCACCCGTAACGTGCCGGAAGCTATCGCGCCGCAGCGCATCGCCATTAGCGACAGGCCGGCGTTAAACAGTTAACAAACCCGCCGAAACTGTAGGTCGGGTAAGGCGCAGCCGCCACCCGACAACGCTCACAGACCGCACAAGGCCCTGCCCCGGCAGGGCTTTTTTGTGCGCCATCGCCCATACAACCGCCGCCAGCTCTGAGAGAATCCCTGTTATAACTAAGGTTATACACAGGATGTGGAACATGAGTGATATCGCGTTAACCGTCAGCGTGTTGGCCCTTGTCGCGGTAGTGGGGCTATGGCTGGGGAATATCAAAATCCGCGGCGTCGGGTTTGGGATTGGCGGGGTGCTTTTCGGCGGGATTTTTGTCGGCCATTTTGCCGACCAGCTTGGGTGGGTGCTCAGCGCCGATATGCTGCATTTCATCCAGGAGTTCGGCCTGATCCTCTTTGTGTATACCATCGGTATTCAGGTGGGGCCGGGCTTCTTCGCTTCCCTGCGCGTCTCCGGTTTACGCCTTAATCTCTTTGCCTTCGGCATCGTCGTGATGGGTGGGCTGGTCACCGCCATTCTGCACAAACTCTTCGCTATTCCGCTGCCCGTCGTGCTGGGCATCTTCTCCGGCGCCGTAACCAATACGCCCGCGCTCGGGGCGGGCCAGCAAATTCTGCGCGATCTGGGTATCCCTGCTGATGTCGTCGATCAGATGGGGATGAGCTACGCCATGGCCTATCCGTTTGGCATTTGCGGTATTTTGCTCTCCATGTGGCTGGTGCGCGTGCTGTTCCGCATTAACGTCGAGCAGGAGGCGAAAGAGCATGAAAGCACGCTGACCAACGGCCATGCGCTTATTAAAACCATCAACATTCGCGTCGAAAACCCCAACCTGAATAATATGGCGATACAGGATGTCCCCATTCTGAACAGCGCGACCATTATCTGTTCACGCCTGAAACGTGACGACACGCTGATGGTGCCTTCACCTGACACCCTCATTCAGCACGGCGATCTCCTGCATCTGGTAGGGCAACCGGCGGATTTAAACAATGCCCGGCTGGTGATTGGTCAGGAGGTGGATACCTCGCTCTCAACCCGTGGAACGGACATGCGCGTGGAGCGCGTGGTAGTGACCAATGAGAAGGTCCTGGGCAAGAAAATACGCGATTTGCAGGTTAAAGAGCGTTATGACGTGGTGATCTCCCGGCTTAACCGCGCCGGTGTCGAGCTGGTGGCCAGCCAGGATGCCAGCCTGCAATTCGGTGATATTCTCAACCTCGTCGGGCGTCCTTCATCTATTGATGCCGTAGCGAACATGGTGGGCAACGCCCAGCAAAAACTCCAGCAGGTGCAGATGCTGCCGGTCTTTATCGGCGTCGGGCTTGGCGTCATGCTTGGCTCCATCCCCCTGTACGTGCCCGGCTTCCCGGTAGCACTGAAGCTGGGGCTGGCAGGCGGGCCGCTCATTATGGCGCTGATCCTCGGGCGTATCGGCTCCATCGGTAAGCTCTACTGGTTTATGCCGCCGAGCGCTAACCTGGCGCTGCGGGAGTTGGGCATCGTGCTGTTTCTGGCGGTGGTGGGGCTGAAATCCGGCGGCGATTTTGTCGATACCCTGGTTAACGGCGAAGGGATGAGCTGGGTAGGCTACGGCATATTCATTACCGCCATCCCGCTGATAACGGTCGGATTACTGGCGCGTATGTTCGCAAAAATGAATTATCTCACGCTGTGCGGCATGCTGGCCGGTTCCATGACCGATCCGCCCGCGCTGGCGTTCGCCAATAACCTGCACGCCACCAGCGGCGCGGCGGCGTTGTCCTACGCCACGGTTTATCCGCTGGTGATGTTTTTGCGCATTATCACCCCGCAACTACTGGCGGTGCTGTTCTGGGGGATGGGCTAATAAGTCTTCCGGGTGGATACGCCGCAGATGGTAGTCCACCTGGTAATCGCTGGAGTTCCGGAACATCACGGAATAGTTGAGGAACTCGCCGCTGTCGCTGTAGGAAAGAGAGGTGATGCGCAGCAGCGGCGTCTGTTCCGGCAGATTCATATAACCGGCCAGCTGTTTATCTGCCAGCACTGGTGTCAGGCTCTCGTAGTTGCCGCTAATGGTGATCCCGCACTCCTTCTCGATGTAATCAAACTTAGACCCTTCGAGATGCGCCAGGGAAAGATTGCGGAACAGCTTCACCGGCATAAAGCTGTCCTCCAGCATCAGCGGTTTTCCGTCCACGTAACGTACCCGCCTTGAAAAATAGATCCGCTCATCAACCTGAATCCGCAGCTGGCTGGCGATGGCGGGCGGCGCGGGCATCACTTCAAACTGCAACACCTTGCTCTGCACTTCTTTCCCCTGCTGGCGCAGTACCTCTACCAGCCCGGTCAGGTTAGTCGTTTCATGATGAACGTCTTTGCGCGCCACGAACGTCCCGCTGCCGTGTCGACGTTCAACCAGCCCCCAGCTTACCAGCAGATCCAATGCTTTGCGGATGGTCATCCGGGCTACGCCAAACTCCTTTGCCAGCGCTTTTTCGCCGGGTAACGGGCTGCCAATGTTGTAGTCCGACGAATTGAGCCGTAGCCGCAATCTGTCGGCAATAGATTTGTAGATCACCTGTAGACCTCTGCTCGCCCGTTATGGCGTGGATTACGTCTTAACTTGTCCATATTTGCTATCAAAAGTAGACCTGATTGGTCAAATTAAAACCATGAATGCGATCACGAATCGCAGCGGCACGCCATGTTCCCGCATCAGTAACTTCTTATGCTCACCTCAGGCCAGTAAAAAATCATAAAGGCCTCTACCCCTACAGGTTGTTTCATGAGGATTTAAAAATGCTCAGTCAAATACAACGTTTTGGCGGCGCCATGTTCACCCCGGTTTTACTGTTTCCCTTTGCCGGGATCGTGGTCGGGATCGCCATCATGCTTCGCAACCCGCTGTTTGTCGGCGAAGCTTTAACGGCCCCCGATCATCTGTTCGCGCAGATTGTTCACATCATCGAAGAGGGCGGCTGGGCGGTGTTCCGCAATATGCCGCTGATTTTTGCTGTCGGCTTACCGATTGGCCTGGCAAAGCAGGCGCAGGGCCGCGCCTGTCTGGCGGTGCTGATTAGCTTTCTGACCTGGAACTACTTTATCAACGCGATGGGGATGACCTGGGGTCACTTCTTTGGCGTCGACTTCTCTGCTGAACCCACTGCTGGCAGCGGGCTGGCGATGATTGCCGGAATCAAAACGCTTGATACCAGCATCATCGGGGCGATTATCATTTCCGGGCTCGTCACCGCCATCCACAACCGATTTTTCGACAAGCCGTTGCCGGTCTTTCTGGGGATTTTCCAGGGCACCTCGTTTGTCGTTATCCTCGCGTTCTTCGTGATGATTCCCTGCGCCTGGCTGACGCTGCTGGGCTGGCCGAAAGTGCAGATGGGCATTGAGTCCCTGCAGGCGTTCCTGCGCTCTGCCGGTGCGCTCGGCGTATGGGTCTATACCTTCCTGGAACGCATTCTGATCCCAACCGGATTGCACCACTTCGTCTACGGTCCGTTTATTTTCGGCCCGGCGGCGGTAGAGGGCGGCATTCAGGTCTACTGGGCGCAGCACCTGCAGGAATTCAGCCAGAGCACTGTGCCGCTGAAAACACTGTTCCCTGAAGGCGGCTTCGCCCTGCACGGCAATTCGAAAGTGTTTGGCTCGGTCGGGATTGCGCTGGCGATCTGGTACACCGCGTCGCCGGAGAACCGCGTCAAGGTTGCGGGGCTGCTGGTTCCGGCCACGCTTACCGCCGTGCTGGTGGGTATTACCGAACCGCTGGAGTTCACCTTCCTGTTTATCTCGCCGTTGCTGTTTGCCATCCACGCCGTGCTGGCCGCAACGATGGCGACGGTGATGTATACCTTCGGGGTGGTGGGGAACATGGGGGGCGGTCTGCTGGACCAGTTCCTGCCGCAAAACTGGATCCCGATGTTCCATAACCACGCCTCGACGGTATTCACCCAGATTGGCATCGGCCTCTGCTTCACCGCTCTCTATTTCGTGGTCTTCAGGACGCTTATCGAACGTCTGAATCTGAAAACGCCGGGCCGGGAAGAGAGCGAAATCAAGCTCTACAGCAAGGCCGACTATAAGGCGGCGCGTGGACAAACCACCGCCCCGGCAGCAGCCAGCCAGCAGGTCGGACAGGCCGCTGGGTTCTTACAGGCGCTCGGCGGCGCAGCAAATATCGAAAGTATCAATAACTGCGCCACCCGCCTGCGTATCGCCCTGGTGGATATGACGAAAACCCAAAGCGACGACGTCTTCAAAGCCCTGGGCGCACACGGTGTGGTGCGGCGCGGCAACGGCATTCAGGTGATTGTCGGTCTGCACGTTCCTCAGGTGCGCGACCAGCTGGAATCGCTGATGAAAACCCCTTTAACAAACGAACAAACCACTCTGACAGAGGCTATATCATGAAAAAATTCTCAGTTGTTATTGCAGGCGGCGGCAGTACATTCACGCCTGGTATCGTCCTGATGCTGTTAGCCAACCGTGACCGTTTCCCGCTGCGTGCGCTGAAGTTCTATGACAATGACGGAGCACGTCAGGAGGTTATCGCCGAGGCGTGCAAAATCATCCTCAGGGAGCAGGCGCCTGAGATTGAATTTAGTTACACCACCGATCCGAAAGCAGCCTTTACCGATGTGGATTTCGTGATGGCGCATATTCGCGTGGGCAAATACCCGATGCGTGAAAAAGATGAAAAAATCCCGCTGCGCCACGGCGTGCTGGGCCAGGAAACGTGCGGGCCGGGTGGCATTTCCTACGGCATGCGCTCCATCGGCGGCGTGCTTGAGCTGGTAGATTATATGGAACAGTACTCCCCGAAAGCGTGGATGCTGAACTACTCCAACCCGGCGGCGATTGTCGCGGAAGCCACGCGCCGCTTGCGTCCGAACGCGAAAATCCTCAACATCTGCGACATGCCGATCGGCATTGAAGGCCGTATGGCGCAAATCGTCGGCCTGAAAGACCGCAAAGAGATGCGCGTGCGCTACTACGGTCTGAACCACTTCGGCTGGTGGACGTCGATTGAAGATCTGAACGGCAACGATCTGATGCCGAAACTGCGCGAATACGTGGCGAAAAACGGTTATGTTCCACCTTCGGAAGATGCGCATACTGAAGCGAGCTGGAACGATACCTTCGCCAAGGCCAAAGACGTACAGGCGCTGGATCCGGACACCATGCCGAACACCTACCTGAAGTATTACCTGTTCCCGGACTATGTGGTCGCCCATTCCAACCCGGAGCGTACCCGCGCCAATGAAGTGATGGATCACCGTGAGAAGCATGTATTCAGTTCATGCCGGGCGATTATCGAAGCCGGTCATTCTTCTGCCGGTGAACTGGAAATCGACGAACATGCATCGTACATCGTCGATCTGGCGACCGCGATTGCCTTTAACACCCAGGAACGCATGTTGCTGATTGTGCCTAACAATGGGGCTATCCATAATTTTGACGCCGACGCGATGGTAGAAATTCCGTGTCTGGTCGGCCACAACGGACCGGAGCCGCTGACCGTGGGTGATATTCCGCACTTCCAGAAAGGGCTCATGAGCCAGCAGGTGGCGGTGGAAAAACTGGTGGTGGACGCCTGGGAGCAGCGCTCGTATCAGAAACTCTGGCAGGCGATTACCCTGTCGAAAACCGTACCGAGCGCATCGGTGGCGAAGGCGATTCTGGACGATTTGATTGAAGCTAATAAGGATTACTGGCCAGAGCTGCACTAATCTTTCTGACCGGCATCGCCAGATGCCGGTCTCCTTGTCCTGGCTGAATTACGCTATGCTGAAGCCTGCATGCTGCACGACAAGGAACCTTCATGAACATTTCCCGCCTCGGTGAAGCGCCGGACTACCGCTTCTCACTGGCTAACGAACGCACGTTCTTAGCGTGGATCCGCACCGCCCTGGGCTTTCTGGCCGCAGGCGTCGGCCTTGATCAGCTCGCCCCCGATTTTGCCACTCCGTTGATTCGCGAAGTGCTGGCCCTGCTGCTGTGCCTGATTGCCGGCGTGCTGGCGATTTATGGCTATCTGCGCTGGCTGAGAAATGAAAAGGCGATGCGTCTGAAGCAGGATCTCCCCTACACGCGCGGTTTGATCATCATCAGTACGATTTTGCTGATGGTTGCGGGCGTAGTGATGTTACTGGTGCTGTATGCCGGATAGCCGCAAAGCGCGGCGGGAAGCGGACCCCGGGCTTCAGCCGGAGCGAACCTCGCTGGCCTGGCTGCGCACGCTGCTTGGGTATGGTGCGTTGATCGCGCTTGCCATTAAGCACAACTGGCACCGCACGGGGGCGCCATTCTGGATCTCCATTGTGGTGCTGGCGCTGGTAGCCATCATTTTATGGCGCTACACCCGCAGTCGTAACCTGATGGACGTGGCGCAGAGCGACTTTGTACAGCCGAAGGCGGTGCGGGATAAGTTCCTTATCGCCCTGGCCGTGCTGTCGCTGTCACTGCTGTTTGCGGTCACCCACATTCAACAAATTTTGCACCTGTAGGCCGGGTAAGGCGCAGCCGCCACCCGGCATATTTACTTCCCTTTCGCTAAATATTTCGCCATCTCGTCTTCCGGCACCATGCCGCCGCCGGTCGCCCAGACCAGGTGTGTAGTGTTAGCATTCGCCGTTATGCGTACCGGCCCGGCCATCCCCGCCAGCGCCGACGGCTCCAGACAAATGCCTTCTTCCTGCGCCAGCCAGCCGAGCAGGTCGTACATGCTTTGATCGGCGAGGGTATAGAACCCGTCAAGCAGACGCTCCATCGCGCGGCCCACGAAGCCAGACGCGCGACCTACCGCCAGACCGTCCGCCGCCGTCACGTTATCAATACCCAGATCCTGCACGGCGATTTCATCGTGCAGCCCGGTGTAAACGCCCAGCAGCATGCACGGGGAGTGCGTGGGCTCGGCGAAGAAACAGTGGACGTTATCGCCAAAGGCCAGCTTCAGGCCAAACGCCACGCCGCCGGGGCCGCCGCCGACGCCGCACGGCAGATAGACATTCAACGGATGTTCAGCATCCACCGCGCGCCCCTGCGCGGCAAACTGCGCTTTCAGGCGCTCACCTGCAACCGCATAGCCCAGGAACAGCGTGCGTGAGTTCTCATCGTCAATAAAGAAACAGTTTGGATCGCTTTCCGCCGCTTTGCGCCCTTGCTCCACCGCCACGCCATAATCCTGCTCATATTCCACGACGATCGCGCCGTGGCTGCGCAGTTTGGCTTTCTTCCACTCGCGGGCGTCTGCGGACATATGCACCGTGACCTTAAAGCCGATGCGCGCGCTCATAATGCCGATGGACATCCCCAGGTTGCCGGTTGAACCCACCGCGATGCTGTACTGGCTGAAGAAGGCTTTAAAGCGTGGCTCCAGCAGGATGCTGTAGTCATCTTCAACGCTCACCAACCCGGCTTTCAGCGCCAGTTTTTCCGCGTGGGCCAGCACCTCATAGATACCGCCGCGCGCTTTAATGGAGCCGGAAATCGGCAGATGGCTGTCTTTTTTCAGCAGCAGCGTGCCTGGAATGGCCTTGCCGGACTCTTTCTCCAGCCGCTTTTGCATCGCCGGGATCGCGACCAGTTCGGATTCGATAATCCCGCCCGTTGCCGCCGTTTCCGGGAAGGCTTTCGCCAGATACGGCGCGAAGCGTTTCAGGCGTGCATGCGCGTCGTCCACGTCGGCTTTGGTCAGCCCGACATATGGCAACCCTTCCGCCAGCGTCGTGGTGTTCGGATTAAGCCAGGTGATCTCTTTCAGGGCAATCAAATCCGCCAGCAGCGGAAACCGGTCAATGAGGCCGGTCAGGTCAGTCGTTTTCATAATCTGTCTCAGAATTTAGTTCGTTTTGACTCTACACCAATTGTGAAAAAGCATGCTAAATACAGAGTAAAGCATTTGATTATTTGCAAGGGGCGTCGTGTTAAAGCCGTTAATTGTCACCGTGTTAGCGCTCGCTTCCGGCTGGGCCTGTGCCGCTGAGCCACCCCTGACGGCTGCCCGTTACGCGCAGATGTTGGGCGTCGGAATGGATGTCGACTGGGCCCGCACCGAGCGCGGTATACGCGAATTCGACCCGTTGGTGGTCCGTGATTTCCAGGCGAAAGGCATACATCATGTCCGTATTCGGGTGGCGGGCGAACCGACGGAAGCGCGGCTGATTCACCTGCGTAAGCTGGTGGAGGCTTGCGAGCAATACGGCGTCATCCCCATCATCGCCTATCAGGCCGATGAATATAAAAACGATCCGAAAGCGGATACCGAAAAAGCGGTGATCAACTGGTGGATTGCCGTGGCGCACTATTTTGGTCAGCGCTCGCCGTTGCTGGGGTTTGACCTGATCTACGAACCGGCGGACAAGCTCAACCACAACGTTGCTTCGCTCAACCGGGTGTATGAGAAAGCGATCAAAGACATTCACGCCATTGATGCCAGCCGCATGATTTTTATCGCCCCTCGTCTGCGCGCCGCGCCGGAGGATTTATCCAGCCTGAAGCTGCCCGCACACAGCCAGAATTACCTGCTGGCGGAATGGCATATTTTCCCCTGGGGTCCGCTGAAAACGAACGGCAAATACCCGTGGACGTCCGGAACCGCGGCTGAGAAAGCGGCTATCCGTAACCGAATCAATGCCGCGCTGCACTGGCAGCAAAAAACCGGGCACGTTAGCTGGGTCGGGGGCTGGGGCGTGGGGGAGTCAAACCACCTCACGCCAACCGCTTCGCAAATGGCCTTCGCCAACTTTATGTCCTGCGAGCTGCAAAAGGCGAAAATCCCGTATGCGCTTAACGCGGACTTCCAGTTTTACGACGGGGAAGAGGGCGCCTGGCGGCCTGCGCCAGAGCCGTTATTACAGGCGATGATTGCGCCCGTGTGTGAAAAGCCCGGCGAGAAGCCGGGCCATCATGCGGTTAAACCGGCTGTTCGTGATGCGGGACGCGCGACGCCAGCGGCAGCCAGCACAGCAAAATCAGCAGCCCCATCAGGGTCATCAGCAGGCCCAAACTCGCCTGCCCGGTCTGCGGCATCATAGCCGAAAGCCAGGCCAGCGCGCCGGAACCGATATTCTGTAAACCGCCGACCAGCGCGCCTGCCGTGCCCGCGAGGAACGGGAACGGCTCCATTGCGCCGCTGGTGGCGAGCGGGAACAGCATGCCCGCGCCGAAGAAGAACAGCGCCGCCGGGATGAGCAACGTCCAGACCGACATCACGTCAAACAGCCCCGGGATCCACATCATCAGCCCGGCCAGTAGACAGCTGATCACTGACTGCCACATCAGCGTAGAGAAGCGTTTGTTCGGACGTCCGGCGAACCATGCGCCGAAGAACGCCGCCGGGATCGGCAGAATAAACAAAATGCTCACCACCATGCTGCTCAGGCCAAGACCTGCGCCCAGCAGCACGCCGGAACAGGCTTCAAACACCGCAATGCCCGCCAGGCCGCCGATTAGCATCAACAGATAACAGGTAAACGACCCATTACCGAACAGCGTTTTGTAGCTGGCGATGAGCTTCGTGCGCGGCGCGTCCTGCGGACGTGTTTCCGGCATCCAGCGCGCCATGCTGAAGGTGACAATAATGCACAGCACCAGCAGGAAGGCGTAACAGGCGCGCCAGGACCAGACGGTGTCCAGCAGACCCCCAATCAGCGGGGCGAGCAGCGGGCTGACCAGAATGCCCATATTTAACAGACTGTTGGCGTGGCGAAGCTGGGTGCCCTGGTACATATCACGCGGCAGGGTACGCGCCATGACCCCGCCGACGCCGGTGCCCACGCCCTGGAGGGCGCTGGCGGCAATCAGGATGGTCAGGCTGTGCGTAGTAATGGCAATCACCGTCGCCACCATGAAAATGCTCATGCCCACCAGAATGACCGGACGACGCCCGACGCGATCGGACAGGGGACCATAAACCAGCTGTGAAACGCCATAGGTCAGCAGGTAGGCTGCCATCACGCTCTGTACCGCACCTTCGCGGACGCTCAGATCTTTTGCCATATCGGCAATCGCCGGAATGTAGATGGTTTGCGCCATCTGCCCGACGGCCACCAGTAACACCAGCATCAACAATAAGTTCACGTTCCGTTGCTTTTTCATGTCGCTGAATACTTTTGCCAAAAGAGATAAATAAAGAATAAGTGACTACTCATTCCCATAAATGCGCGAGGAATCTACCACAGAGAGATGACAATTTAAGCATTACTGTGATGAATGACAGAAGGCGTGAAGGCAGGATTTGTAAACAAGATCGGCAACTAATGTTGCCAGCGAATTACGCCAGGCGCAGCAGGACCGCACCGGCTGCAATACCCAGCGCCGCCGCGATGCGCAGGTCCACAACCTTCTCTTTTAAAAGCACAAATGCGATGAATGCGCCGAAGAGAATAGAGGTTTCACGTAGTGCGGCGACCACCGCCAGCGGCGCCTGAGTCATCGCCCAGAGTGCCAGACCGTAAGATCCCATCGTCCCGACGCCGCCGAGCAGTGTAACGCACAGGAGACGAACAAATATGGCCAGCATGCGGCAGTCGGCTGGGGCGAGAAGGGGAGTAAAATCAGCGCAATAAGCGCGGCTGAACCGCTAACGCCGATCGCCGAATAGAGCTTATCCGTTCCGGCCTTAACGATGGCGTTCCAGCTGGCATGCAGCAGTGCGGCGAACAGTAAAATGCAGAAAACGGTGATGGACATGGCGGATCGGTTGGTGAAATGTCATCCAACTGTAACATTCCCCCGTCGAGGCTGCCAGCCGCTTACACTGCGCAAAAAAGGCGGTGCGTCACCCGGGGCTCGTCTGACACCAGCCTGAAGCCCGCCCGATGATAAAATCCGTACGCGGTTTCCGGCGCATGGGTATTAAGAAAATCAAACCAGATGCTGGCATCCGCCATCACCACGGTCAAAAGTTGTTTTCCAATCCCCAGCCCACGGCACTTTTCGCTGACGTAGAGATGACGAATACGTCCGGCGCGCGGCTGCTGGCTGAATGGATCGCGATTTAGACCGCACACGCCCACCAGCCTGCCGTTAAGAAACGCCCCCAGCAGCTTTTCACCCGGCGCGTTAAAGCGATTCTCACCGCGCTGCCAGTTCTCTTCCAGCCTGCGCAGCATATTGAAATTTAACGCGATACTCTCGGCCTTCAGGGCGATATAGCCCGGTTCATCAGGCGTAACAGGCTCAATTAACAGACGCGACATAGCATTCCCTCGTTATTAAAGAGGGGCGGTTGCCCGCCCCTCTCAGGTGCGACTTGAACCTGAATCACTTAACGTATTTCAGGACAGCATCAAGCAGTTGCAATACAGCAACAATGAGTTTGAGGACAAGTATGACCATATCCACGACGCTCATACGCGTCTCCTTTTGGTTAAAAGGAGCACGATGCTGGCGTACCTTTCCGCCGCCTGTGGCCAGCACCTGGATTGACGTAACACAGTGTGCTCACTTCAGGGGTTAAGGCACTGACGGCACCACCCGTTTCAGCCAGGACTTCGTTGCGCCGGTAAACTGCGGCCCCCTCGCTCACTGCGAACACCCTCAGTATAGATAAATACTGTATGTATGAACAGTATTTTATGGACAAATTTTGGAAGGCGATCCATACTCAAAAACGTCAAAATCCGTGCCGGAATTGCGCGTTCGTCTTCTATCGCGTATACTTTTTGCGTTGACGTAACACAGTGTGTTCTGCGGCAACCAACCGCAAAACCCTGATAAAAACCTCGCTTAGGCGGGGTTTTTTGTTTTCTGGTCTGCCCATAAAAAGGCTGCTATAAAAGCGAGGTTTCTGCTATTTAGCTTCGTTGTGAACGGGATAGCATCGCTTATGCAACTCTCTTTATAGAAATAGGTATTAGACTCATTTTGCAATGAGTAAACTAAAAGTGTGTGAACTAATATAAACCGCTAATGCCCTTCAAGTAATTAAGTTGTTTCGTATATAACCTTAATAAATAAAATCGTACTGACTTATTATTTATGTGAATGTTTATGTAAAGCAATTTTACTGGTTTGAATTTCTGGACTTTTCAATGTATATTCCTATAGCCGCAATCATTGTGTGGATACATTATGCAAGCATCTGATTATTTAAAGATGAAGTTCCAGAGTGACAGGCAGTTGGCTATTTATGGACAGCAAGGTGTTGCAGGAACATGGAGAGCATTAAAGGGGATCGGCTCTGATATTTACTCAGGGGTTGAGCGTGTAAGTTGGTACTCATCATGCTTAATCCCCAGCTATCACGATGTATGTGACGAGCTTCTCTCAGAAGAAAAGAGAATGTACCTCTCAATTCTCTCGCTTTACCGTTATCGCGATGTAATAGCACACATGCTCTATCTTTATTTTGAACGTGTTATTTCCGATTCAGAAAATGGGAATGAACACAATCGCGTTGACCTGCTCCCCGTTGA
>NZ_NRIQ01000046.1:0-42829 GCF_020224095.1 Enterobacter sp. CCUG 70166 | reverse complement strand
TGGGGATCCCTCAGCCCGGTGGGAGAGGGTTAGGGTGAGGGCATCAGGCCGCAGAGCCTGATTGTCGGGTGGCGGCTTCGCCTTACCCGACCTACAAAACCTACTTCCGGTGAATGAATTCGACCGCTTTATCCGGGAAATCCGTAAACAATCCGTCCACATCCGCCTGGTTATACAGCACGTCGTAAAGCTGATCCACGTCCGTCGCATACTCCGGCAACTGGTCTGCACGCACGGTATACGGATGCACCTGCATCTTGCTCGCATGCGCCTCTTTCACCATCGCCGTCAGCTTCACGTGGCCCGGCGTTGAGCCTTCCGCCACCAGCATGTGGTAATCCGGCCCGATGCCGTCGGCGTACTGCGCAATCTGCTTCATCGCGCCCGGCTTAAACATCCAGTCGTAGCTGTAGTTCACCCACTTCCCGTCCGGCTGTTTTTCCTGAGTTTCATTCCAGTCGGTATAGGCAATCAGCTGCACCAGATTGAGATCCATTCCCATCTTCGGCTCCAGCTCAGTTTTGATGCGCTTCAGTTCCGCGGCATCGAAACATTGCAGGAAAACCTTATCCTTCTTGCTGGTGTAGCCGTACTTTTTCAGTACCTCCAGCGTCTTCGCGGCAATGTCTTTTCCTTCCTGATGGTGGAACCACGGCGCTTTGATTTCCGGGTAGATACCGATATTTTTGCCCGTCGAGTGGTTCAGCCCCTGAACAAACTCGATCTCCTCTTCGAAGGTGTGAATACGGAAGTCAGACTTGCCCATCGGGAAACGCCCCGGATAGACCTGCACCTTCTTACCGTTCTCAATCTCGAAGCCCTCGGTAAACTTCAGCGAGCGGATCTCCGCCAGCGTGAAGTCGATGGCGTAGTAGCGGCCATCTTTACGGGCGCGGTTCGGGAAACGCTCCGCCACGTCCGTCACGCGGTCAAGATAATGGTCATGCAGAACGACCAGCTGGTCGTCCTTCGTCATCACCAGATCCTGCTCCAGATAATCTGCGCCCTGGGCATAGGCCATCGCTTTTGCCGGCAGCGTATGCTCCGGCAGATAACCGCTGGCGCCACGGTGGGCGATCACGATTTTATCCGCCGCCAGCGCGGAGCCTGTCATCAGGCCCGCCAGCAGCAGGCCTGTCGCTAACTGAGTTAATTTCATCGCAATGCTCCTTACTGACGACGCGCCAGCACCTCGGCATGGTGACGTTTTTCACCAATCATCACGACGATCAACAGCAGAACCGCCAGCACGCTGCCGCCAATCATCACCATAAAGCCACCGTCCCAGCCGAAGAAATCGACGGTGTAACCGACGATGGCACTTGCCGCCACTGAACCGCCGAGGTAGCCAAACAGACCGGTAAAGCCTGCCGCCGTGCCTGCCGCTTTCTTCGGCGCCAGCTCCAGCGCGTGCAGGCCGATCAGCATAACCGGACCATAAATCAGGAAGCCGATTACGATCATACAGGCCATATCCACACCCGGATTACCCGGCGGGTTAAGCCAGTAAACGACCGTCGCGATGGTCACCAGCGTCATAAAGAACACGCCCGTCGCCCCACGGTTGCCCTTAAACACTTTGTCCGACATCCAGCCGCAGATCAGCGTGCCGGGAATGCCCGCGTATTCATACAGGAAATAGGCCCAGGAGGATTTATCCAGCGCGAAGTGCTTCACCTCTTTCAGGTAAGTCGGGGACCAGTCGAGGATGCCGTAACGCAGCAGGTAGACAAACACGTTCGCCACCGCGATGTACCACAGCAGCTTGTTTGGCAGCACATACTTCATGAAGATCTGTTTCGCGGTCAGCTCTTCTTCGTGCTTCTCGCTGTAATCATCCGGGTAGTCGTTTTTGTACTCTTCAATCGGCGGCAGGCCGCAGGACTGCGGCGTGTCGCGCATCAGGGCGAAGGCGATAATCGCCACCAGAATGGCGCCAAAGGCAGGCATATAGAGCGCCGCGTGCCAGTCGTTGAACCAGGCCATCCCCAGCAGGAACAGCAGCGGCGGAAGCCCGCCCCCGACGTTATGCGCGCAGTTCCAGACCGATACAATCCCACCGCGCTCTTTCTGTGACCACCAGTGCACCATGGTACGTCCGCATGGCGGCCACCCCATCCCCTGGAACCAGCCGCAGAGGAACAGCAGTACGAACATGACGGCAATGCTGGAGGTCGCCCATGGCACAAAGCCCATGAACAGCATCACCGCTGCCGCGAGGATCAGACCGGCGGGCAGGAACACACGCGGATTCGAGCGATCCGACACCGACCCCATAATGAACTTCGAAAAACCGTACGCGATGGAGATCCCCGACAGCGCAAAGCCCAGATCGCCGCGGGAGAAGCCTTGTTCCACCAGGTATGGCATGGCGAGCGCAAAGTTTTTACGTACCAGATAGTACGCCGCATACCCGAAGAAGATCCCGAGGAAGATTTGCCAACGCAGACGGCGGTAGAGAGGATCAATCTCTGCCTCTGGCAGTCGCGCCCGGTGTGGCGCAGGTTTAAAGATACTGAGCATAACAGCCTCCGTGGCCTTTCAAAAATGACCGGGCATCTCGCGCCCGGCTACAGAGGCGGCGATGTTAAGAAATCACGGTGAATGTTACTGTGAATCAACGCACAGATTGTTACAGAAATATGACAGAATGCGCAAAAAAGCGCATGAAATCACGTTTCACTTTCGAATTTCGCGCGTTTATGTTCGAAATCAAACAAACCACACGATCAATGTGGCTAAATGCTAAAAAACGAACATAGAGGAAAGGCAATGACAATTCACGATCCACGCTTCAGCGATGTGATTATCATTGGCGGTGGCGCGACGGGTGCCGGCATCGCACGCGACTGCGCCCTGCGGGGATTGAGCGTCACGCTTCTGGAACGCCACGACATCGCCACCGGCGCAACGGGGCGTAACCACGGTCTGTTGCACAGCGGCGCCCGCTATGCGGTCACTGACGCTGAGTCCGCGCGCGAGTGTATTGCTGAAAACCAGATCCTCAGGCGCATCGCCCGCCACTGCGTTGAACCGACCAACGGCCTTTTTATCACCCTTCCCGAAGATGATCTCGGCTTTCAGCAAACCTTTATCACCGCCTGCACGGCGGCAGGCATTCAGGCCGAGGCGCTCGATCCTGCACAGGCGCGCCGTCTTGAACCCTCGGTAAACCCGGCGTTACTGGGCGCGGTAAAAGTGCCTGACGGAACCGTTGATCCTTTCCGCCTGACCGCCGCCAATATGCTCGACGCGCGGGAACACGGCGCACAGATCCTGACCGGGCATCACGTCACCGGGCTTATTCGTGAAGGTAATACCGTGCGCGGGGTGCGCGTGTGTGATACGCAGTACAATGAACACCGCGAGCTGTATGCCACCGTCGTGGTCAACGCGGCGGGGATCTGGGGCCAGCGCATCGCGGAATACGCCGATTTATCCGTCCGCATGTTCCCGGCCAAAGGCTCGCTGCTGATCCTCGACCATCGCATCAATAACCATGTCATCAACCGCTGCCGTAAACCGTCTGACGCCGACATCCTCGTGCCGGGGGACACCATTTCGTTGATCGGCACGACCTCAATGCATGTGGACTACAGCGAAATTGATTACAACCGCGTTACCGCCGAAGAGGTGGATATCCTGCTGCGCGAAGGGGAAAAGCTGGCCCCGGTGATGGCGCAGACGCGTATTCTGCGTGCCTACGCGGGCGTGCGTCCCCTCGTCGCCAGCGATAACGATCCGAGCGGGCGTAACGTCAGCCGCGGCATCGTGCTGCTCGATCACGCCGAACGCGACGGCATGGACGGGTTTATCACCATTACCGGCGGCAAGCTGATGACCTACCGGCTGATGGCGCAGTGGGCCACCGATGCCGTCTGCCGTAAGCTCGGCAACACCGCGCCGTGCGTGACGGCGGAACAGGCTCTGCCCGGCTCGCAGCAATCGACAGAAAAAACGCTGCACAAAATCATTTCACTTCCTGCCCCGCTTCGCGGTTCGGCGATTTACCGCCACGGCGACCGCACCCCGACCTGGCTTGGTGAAGGGCGACTCAGCCGCAGCCTGGTGTGCGAATGCGAAGCCGTGACCGCAGGCGAGGTGCAATATGCCGTGGAAAACCTGACGGTGAACAACCTGCTTGATTTACGCCGCCGCACGCGAGTCGGGATGGGCACCTGTCAGGGGGAGCTGTGCGCCTGCCGTGCCGCCGGGCTGCTGCAACGTTTTCATGCCACCTCCTCAACCCAGTCGCTCGCCCAGCTCAGCGATTTTTTAAATGAGCGCTGGAAAGGCATTCAGCCCGTCGCCTGGGGCGATGCCCTGCGCGAAAGTGAGTTTACCCGCTGGGTCTATCAGGGACTTTGCGGTCTGGAGAAGGAACACAACCATGAAATTTGATACCGTGATTGTGGGTGGAGGGCTGGCGGGCCTGCTGTGCGGTCTCAAACTGACGCAGCGGGGTCTGCGCTGCGCCATTGTCACTCGCGGTCAAAGTGCCCTGCACTTCTCCTCCGGCTCGCTGGATTTACTGGGCGCGCTATCGTTCGCCGATCTGCCGCCTGAACATCCCTACCGCCTGACGGGCGCAGAGAATATGGCCCGCTTTGCCTGCGAAACCGAACACCTGCTGACCGCCTGCGGCGCACGCATGCAGGGTGACGCCGAGCAAAATCATCAGCGCGTCACGCCGCTCGGCACTCTGCGCGCCGCCTGGCTTAGCCCGGAAGAGGTGCCTGTCGCCCCCATCGCTGCCGGGCACGTGCGGGTGGTGGGGATCAGCGGTTTCCTTGATTTCCAGCCGCATCTTGCCGCCGCGTCTCTCAGACAGCAAGGCATTCAGGTGGATACGGCGGAGATTGATCTCCCCGAGCTCGACGTGCTGCGCGAAAACCCCAGCGAGTTTCGTGCGGTGAACATTGCCCGCCTGCTGGATAATGAACGCTACTGGCCGCAGCTGTACGCGGCGCTTCAGCCGCTCGGCGAGAGCTGCGACGCCCTGTTTATGCCCGCCTGTTTTGGCTTAACGGACAACCGGCTCTGGCGCTGGCTCTCGGCGCGCCTGCCCTGTACGCTCGGTTTACTGCCGACGCTCCCCCCTTCCGTGCCCGGCATTCGTCTGCATACCCAGCTTCAGCGTCAGTTTGTCGCCCAGGGTGGCGTCTGGTTGGCAGGCGACGAGGTGAAAAAAATCACCCTGGCAGAGGGCGCGGTAAGCGAAATCTGGACCCGCAACCACGGCGACATCCCGCTTCGTGCACGCTATACGGTGCTGGCAAGCGGCAGCTTCTTCAGTAACGGTCTGCTGAGCAGCCGGGATGGCGTGCGTGAGGCAATTCTCGGGCTGGATGTCCGGCAAAGCTCTTCCCGCGCGGACTGGTATCAAAGCGATTTCTTCACCCCGCAGCCCTGGCAGCAGTTCGGCGTGATCGTCGATACCCAGCTGCGCCCGCAGCTGGGCGGGGAGCCGGTTGAAAATCTTTACGCCATCGGCTCGGTTCTGGGCGGGTACGATCCCGTGGCACAGGGCTGCGGTGGCGGCGTCTGCGCCGTCACCGCGCTGCATGTCGCGGAGCAGATTATCCAGCGCAGGGAGGGAGCACAATGAACGACACCCGATTTGAAAGCTGTATCAAATGCACGGTCTGCACCACGGTTTGCCCGGTCAGCGGCGTCGATCCGCGCTATCCCGGCCCGAAACAGGCCGGCCCCGACGGGGAGCGTCTGCGCCTGAAGGACGGCGCGCTCTACGACGAGGCGCTGAAATACTGTATCAACTGTAAACGCTGCGAAGTTGCCTGCCCGTCGGACGTGAAAATAGGCGATATCATCCAGCGCGCCCGCGCCCGCTACAGTACGCAAAAACCGACGCTGCGCGACGCGATACTGAGCCACACCGATTTGATGGGTAGCCTCTCGACGCCTTTCGCGCCGGTCGTCAATGTCGCCACCGCCCTGAAGCCGGTGCGCAGGCTGCTGGATGCGACGCTCAAAATCGACCATCACCGCAGTCTGCCGAAATATTCTCACGGCACCTTCCGCCGCTGGTATAAATCCGTGGCGGCAGAACAGGCGCAGTTCGCTGAGCAGGTTGCCTTCTTCCACGGTTGCTACGTGAACTACAACCATCCGCAGCTGGGAAAAGACCTGCTGAAAGTGCTGAACGCCATGGGGACGGGCGTTCAGCTGCTGAGCAAAGAGAAGTGCTGCGGCGTTCCGCTGATTGCCAACGGTTTTACTGACAAAGCGCGCAGGCAGGCGAAAAGCAACGTCACCTCTTTGCGCGAGGCGATCGTCGACAACGGGATCCCGGTACTGGCGACGTCGTCAACCTGTACCTTCACGCTGCGCGATGAATATCCGCATCTGCTGGATGTGGATAACACCGGCCTGCGCGAGCACATTGAGCTGGCGACCCGTTTTCTCTGGCGCAAACTTGACAGTGGGCAGACGTTACCGCTGGGCAAATTGCCGCTGAAGGTGGTGTATCACACGCCATGTCATATGGAGAAGATGGGCTGGTCGATCTATACACTGGAGCTGCTGCGGCTGATCCCCGGGCTGGAGCTGACGGTGCTGGACTCACGCTGCTGCGGCATCGCAGGCACGTACGGCTTCAAGCGTGAAAACTACCCAACGTCACAGGCCATTGGCGCGCCGCTGTTCCGGCAAATTGAAGAGAGCGGCGCAGATATCGTGGTGACGGACTGCGAAACCTGCAAGTGGCAGATCGAGATGTCCACCAGCAAACGCTGTGAACATCCCATTACCTTGCTGGCAAAAGCGCTGGCGTAACCGTTGCCGGGGACACGGCCCCGGCACACTCTCACTCCACGAACAGCGATTCGACGACGTTGATCCAGCCGTGCTCGCTGGCGACCTCTTTCCCGTTCAGCCAGCGGCGCAGCATGTTCAGCGCCATCATCGCGCACACCTCCTGACGCACGGCCAGGCTGTGGCGGGTAATACTCATCTTCACCCGCAGGGCGTGCGTCCCTTCCGGCGTTGCCAGGGCAAAGTTGAGGTGCTCCTCATCCAGCCCGCCCACAAACAGCGCCAGCCCCGCGAAATGCTTCACTCTGCGCTCGGACGCCCAGCGCGCCGTCTGCGCCAGCGTCTCCTGCTGGAACGGCACCACTTCACTGGCCAGCAGCGGCGCACCCGCCCGGGTAAGCTGAAGCGCCAGAAGCCCACCGGTAAACTGCTCGCTTAGCGTCACGCTCAGCTGGCGGGACTGCAAATGCGCTGCGATCTGCGCCGGCAGCCCTTCCGTTCCTTCGAAAATCAGGCTTTCGCCAGCGACGCGCTGCACTTCCGGCCACAGTGCCAGCATAGCGGCTTTCTCTGACGCCGGTCCGGTCAGCTTCAGTTCAATAATCGGCATGGAGGAGCGATAGCCCATCGACACGCCGGGAGGCAGTTGCAGGTGATCGAGGCTCTGGGCCAGGTCGCTTTCCGAGCGGCCAAAGGTGGTCAGACGCAGGCACAGCGGCGGTTCAGGCAGCGTGAAGCGCGCGCGCAGGCGCGGCAGGATCTGCTGCTCGACCATCACTTTAAATTCCGACGGCACGCCCGGAGTGAAGAACATCAGGCAGCGGTTCAACTGAACGGCAAACCCGCAGGCGGTGCCGACCGGGTTATCAATCAGTTCCGCGCTGGCGGGAATTTCAGCCTGCTTGCGGTTGCTGGGGGCCATCACGCGGCCACGCTCGGAGAAAAATCGCTCCATCTGTGCCAGCCACGCCTCGTGCAGGACCAGGCCTTCACCTCTGGCCGTGGCGGCGGCCAGCGCGCTGAGATCGTCGCTGGTGGGCCCAAGCCCGCCGTTCACAATCAGCACGTCGCAGCGTTCGCTGCGCTCGCGCAGAACGTTGACCAGAGACTCAAGATTATCACCCACGGTGTTGCGGCGCGTTAACGGTAATCCTTGCTCAAAGAAGAGATCGGCGAGCCAGGCGGCATTGGTATCAATGATTTGCCCATGCAGCACTTCGTCGCCAGTGGATAACATTTCCACGTTTATCATTGTGTTCTCCCATTTCAATGGTCAAAACACTATAGCGCAATCGAAGACCGGGGGAAGAGAGAAACTGGCGCGACTGAACGCCGCGCCGAAAGGATTAGAAACCTGCGCTCACACCGATGTAGGGACCATCTGCCAGCGCGTTGTCGCGGTGGCCGTCTTTACCCGCCAGGTTCAGATAACGATAACCCGCTTCGATGGTGACAGGACGGATGATGGTCCAGCGTCCACCCACGTTGGCTTCCTCATAGCTATCGATACCGCTGGAGAGGGAATCCGGAGAGTAGTAGTACTCACCGAACAGGCCAAAGCTGTCGCCGATTTTCCACTGCAAACCGCCGCCCACTGCCGCCGCATAACCTTCGTCGCCGTCGTTCGGGTTGGTGTAAATCCCTTTACCGCCGACGGTCGCCAGGAAAGGACCCAAAGGTACGTTGAAGCCCAGCCCCAGGCTTGCCGCATCCCCATCGTCGTCGTTATGCGTCCAGCCGCCGGTCATCGCCAGGCCTGCGCTATCCGTGCCAAGACCAAAGCCCAGGTGGGTATAATCTTCGCCCGCCGAGCCGTTGAAGGAAATAGCGTTGGCTGCTGCCGATACAAACATCAGGCCTAAGCCCATTAATGCCACTTTTTTCATTGTCGTGATCCCGCACAATATATTCAGAGATGTCCAAAAACCGCGAGATTTTAACCTGACTGTCTGTGGGATCAATGCGCTCAGTGGACATCGGGCAATTAGTTTGTAACGATTTGATAATATCGGTATTTATATCATCAATAAAAAACGCATTTTTACGCACAAGCCGCCCAGATTTTCACTGGGCATCAGCTGAAGATGGCTGCGGTGCAGGCGGGCAATATCGTTGGCCAGCGCCAGGCCAATGCCGGACCCGGCGGCATCGCCCACGTTATCCAGCCGATGAAACGGCAGCATGGCCTGGGAGATCTGGTCTTCGGCAATACCCGGTCCGCTGTCCTCCACGCTCAGCTCAACGGCATCGTTATCCATGCGCAGGTACACCGTCACGATGCCCTGCTCCGGCGTGTATTTGATCGCGTTCTCCAGCAGGTTAGCGCAGAGTTCGCCCAGCAAAACGTCATCCCCCTCAATCATTACCGGCTGCTGTACGCCGTCATAACCGAGATCGATACCCTTGCTGCGCGCCTGCGCCAGCCGCGAAAAGCAGCAGTTTTGCACCACCTGTACCAGATCGACAGGGGCAAACTGTCGCTCCCCCTGCTCTTTCCGCTTCACCGCCGAAAGCTGTAAAAGCCTTTCCGTCAGCACGATGGTGTTATCCAGCGTAACGTTCATTGCCCGTAAGCTCTCCTGCCACAGCGCCGGATCGTTACGCGTCAGAGCAACGGATACCTGCGTTTTTAGCACCGCCAGCGGCGTTTTGAGCTGGTGTGAGGCATCGGCATTGAAGCGCTCCTGCCGCGAAAGTACGCCGCGCAACCGGTCGATGTAACGGTTAAACGCCACAATCAGCAGCCGCGTTTCCGACCAGGGCAGCAGCTCCGGCAGCGGGGCCAGCAGCCCGGACTCACGGCGCACCATCAGCGAAGAGAGTTGCCGCATTGGGCGCAGCACGCGGCGCAGCAGCCAGGCGGTCAGGACCAGCGTCAGCAGCACCAGCAGCCCCTGCGACACGAGTGAGGAAAACAGCAGCTGTGTGGCCAGATAGCGCCGCGACTGCAACGTTTCTGCGACATAAATTTCCGCCATCCCGAACACATTATCTTCGTTAACCGGCTGGAGCAGCTTCGCCACGCGGATCGCCTGCCCGCGATACTCGGTATGATAAAACCACGCCAGCGCCGGATAGTGAGTGGTGCGAGACGTGGAGGGAGGCATATTTGGCAGATCGTCATAGCCGGAGATCGTCCGCCCGTCAGGGTCAACCACCTTGTAGTAGAGGCGATCGTTCATGTTCAGCTCAAAGCTGTCGAGCACGACCCAGGGCACGTTCACCAGCAGCTTGCCCTTGTGCACCACCAGCCGCTCAGACACGGTGCGAGCCGAGGATAACAGCGTACGGTCATAGGCCTGCGTCGCCGCCTGTAGCGCGCTAACGTAGCTGTTAAAGGCTGACAGCCCCCATAACAGCAGCAGCGGCAAACCCAGAAAGAGCAAAAGTTGCAGGTAAAGCGACTGCGGCTTAACCCACTTCATCGCCGCACTCCAGCACGTAGCCCAGTCCCCGGAGGGTGGTGATCCGCACGCCGCTGCCGGTCAGCTTCTTACGCAGGCGGTGAATATAGAGATCGATACTCTCGGGGCTGACGTCGTCGTTCAGGCTGAACACCTGGTCGAAGAGCTGTTGCCGGGAGACGGGACGGGTCCGGCGGTGCATCAGCACCTTCAGTAAAGAGAGCTCGCGCGGCGTGAGGGAAAGGGGTTCATCGCGCAGCAGAAAAAAGCCTTCATCATCGTACTCCAGCTCTCCCAGCCGCTGGCGCTCCTGAGTTCGTCCTTCACTGCGGCGCAGCAACGCGCGCAGGCGGGCATCAAGCTCCTCCAGCTCGAACGGCTTCGGCAGATAGTCATCCGCCCCGGCATTCAGCCCTTTCACCCTGTCTGCCACGTTGCTGCGGGCGGTGAGAAACAGCACCGGCAGCGTCTGCCCGCGCTTTCTCAGACGATGCACCACCTCCAGCCCGTCGAAGCCGGGCATGCCGATATCAAGGATCGCGACGGCATAGTTTTCCCCCTGCAAAAGGTGATCGGCCGCCCGTCCATCGTTGACGCAATCCACGGCAAATCCGCTTTGTACCAGCGCTTTCTCCAGCCAGTGAGCCAGCTCACGATTATCTTCCGCGAGTAAGAGACGCATATCACATCCTGTAAAGTTGGTGTCGCAGTGAAAGGGAAATGAAAGGTTATTGTTTTAACAATCACGCAACGGAACCGCTACAAGGTGGTTCACATAATCAGAAAAAAGACACCCGTACCCGTACTCCCGGTTCTCCGGCGTGAGGATAAACGATGAAAAAACAATTACTTTCTACCCTTGCTGCAAGCGCATTGCTGTTGAGTGCCTCTGTCGTCCAGGCGCAGGACACCCCGTCCCGCACCGAGTGTATCGCCCCGGCCAAACCCGGCGGCGGCTTCGACCTGACCTGTAAGCTGATTCAGGTCAGCCTGCTGGAGACGAAGGCCATTGAGAAACCGATGCGCGTCACCTACATGCCCGGCGGCGTGGGCGCGGTAGCCTATAACGCCATCGTCGCCCAGCGCCCTGCTGAACCCGGCACCGTGGTGGCCTTCTCCGGCGGCTCGCTGCTGAACCTGTCGCAGGGGAAATTTGGTCGTTATGACGTAAATGACGTGCGCTGGCTCGCCACCGTGGGCACCGATTACGGCATGATCGCCGTTCGCGCCGACTCCCCGTGGAAATCCCTGAAAGATCTGCTGACCGCCATGGAAAAAGATCCAAACAGCGTGGTGATTGGCGCAGGCGCCTCTATCGGCAGCCAGGACTGGATGAAAGCCGCGCTGCTGGCGCAGCAGGCCAAAGTGGATCCGCACAAAATGCGCTACGTGGCCTTTGAAGGCGGCGGTGAGCCGGTGACGGCGCTGATGGGCAATCACGTGCAGGCAGTATCGGGCGATCTCAGCGAAATGGTGCCCTACCTGAGCGGGGATAAGATCCGCGTGCTGGCGGTCTTCTCGGAAAACCGTCTGCCGGGCCAGCTGGCAGACGTCCCAACCGCCAAAGAGCAGGGTTATAACCTGGTCTGGCCGATCATCCGTGGCTTCTTCGTCGGGCCAAAAGTGACCGACGCCGAGTACCAGTGGTGGGTGGATACCTTCGCAAAACTTCAGCAAACCGAGGAGTTCAAAAAACAGCGCGATCTGCGCGGGCTGTTTGAGTTCAACCTGAACGGCAAGCAGCTGGACGAGTACGTGAAAAAACAGGTGAATGACTACCGCGAACAGGCGAAAGCCTTTGGTCTTGCGAAATAACCGGAGGCGCTATGAGCGATCGCATTTTTGCAGGGATATGGCTGCTGCTCTGCATTGGCGGCCTGTTCGTCGCCTGGCAGATCCACAGCGAATACAGCTATGAACCCGTGGGGCCACGCCCCTTTCCCGTCGGCATTGTCGGCCTGATGCTGCTCTGTTCGGTGGCCCTGCTGCTGCGCCATCCGGACACCGTGGAGTGGCCGCCACGCCGCACGCTGCAACGTCTGCTGGTAATGGTGATTGTTCTGCTGATGTACGCGTGGGGCTTTGAGTGGCTCGGCTTCCCGATCGCCACCGCCCTGCTGACGATGGTGATTGGCATACTGTTTAACGCCTCGCTGCCTGCGGCGGGGATCTCCGGGGTCGTACTGGGCATTTTACTCTGGTACGCCTTCGACCGCCTGCTGGACGTGACCCTGCCGCTCGGCGCATGGTTTAACTAACGGAGCACGCTATGGATACCTGGATCTATCTCTCTCAGGGGTTCGCGGTAGCGATGACCCCGGAAAACCTGGTAATCGCCCTGATAGGCTGTTTCGTCGGGACGATCGTTGGCCTGCTGCCGGGCCTTGGGCCTATCAACGGCGTGGCGATTTTACTGCCGCTGGCCTTTGCGCTGCACCTGCCTGCGGAATCGGCGTTGATCCTGCTGGCGACGGTTTATATCGGCTGCGAATACGGGGGGCGTATTTCCTCGATACTGCTTAACGTTCCCGGCGATGCCGCCGCCATTATGACCGCGCTGGATGGCTATCCGATGGCACAGCAGGGACGCGGCGGCGTGGCGCTCTCTATTTCCGCCGTCAGCTCGTTCTTTGGCTCCCTGATCGCCATTGGCGGCATCATCCTCTTCGCCCCAGCGCTGGCCCAGTGGTCGCTGGCGTTTGGTCCGGCTGAGTATTTTGCCCTGATGGTATTCGCCATCGCCTGTCTCGGCAGCATGATGGCGCAGAATCCGCTGAAGTCGTTTTTGTCTGCGTTGATTGGCCTCAGTCTGGCCACCGTCGGGGTGGATGCCAACACCGGGGTTTATCGTTTTACCTTCGACAGCGTTCATCTCTCCGACGGCGTGCAGTTTATCGTTGTGGTGATTGGTCTGTTCTCTGTCTCAGAAATCTTACTGATGCTGGAACATACCAGCAGCGGGCAGACGCTGGTGCGTAAAACCGGACGAATGCTCTTTAATGCCAAAGAGGGGGCGCAGTGTGTGGGTGCCACCCTGCGTTCAGCGGTGATCGGTTTCTTCGTCGGCATTCTGCCAGGCGCGGGGGCGACTATCGCCAGCGCCATCACCTACATGACCGAGAAAAAGCTGAGCGGTAACAGCGACAGCTTCGGCAAAGGCGATATCCGCGGCGTGGCGGCGCCGGAGGCGGCGAATAACGCCTCGGCCTGCGGCTCGTTTATCCCGATGCTGACCCTCGGCGTGCCGGGTTCCGGCACCACGGCGGTGATGATGGGCGCGCTGACGCTCTATAACATCACCCCGGGTCCGGCGATGTTTACCGAGCAGCCCGATATCGTCTGGGGCTTGATTGCGGCGCTGCTGATCGCCAACGTGATGCTGCTGGTGATGAACATCCCGCTGATCGGGCTGTTCACCCGCATGCTGACCATTCCCCTGTGGTTCCTGGTCCCGGCCATCGCCGCCGTCTCTGCGGTTGGGGTGTACGCGGTGCACAGCACCACCTTCGACCTGGTGTTAATGGTGCTGCTCGGCGTGCTGGGCTACATTCTGCGCAAGATGCACTTCCCGATGTCGCCGCTGATTTTAGGGTTTGTATTGGGGGAAATGCTGGAGCAGAACCTGCGCCGCGCCCTCTCCATCAGCAATGGCAACATGGCGATCCTGTGGGAGAGCAGCGTGACGAAGATCCTGCTGGCGATGGCGATCATGGTGATTGTCGTGCCGCCGGTGCTGCGCTGGATGCGTCGACGCCAGCAGAAACCGCAGCCGGATATCGGCTGATTAGCCCCTCAACAGGGCATTGACCCACTGCCTTAACGCCTGGCGGGAAATCTTTATCCCGCCATTTTTCAGTTCTGACGGCAGCGCCAGCCAGTGTACCGGCTGCTCAAAGCGCGCCAGCCTGCCCTGAACCCACTCCGGCAACAGCGTGATATCCGTGCCCGGCTCACATTCCACTACCGCCACCGGGCGTTGCCCGTATTCGGCGTCATCCAGCGGGACGATAAACACCTGGCTAACCTGCGGATGTGTGACGATAACGCGCTCCAGCGCTTCCGGCTGGATCCCTTCTCCGCCGCTGAAAAAGAGATTGTCCATTCGGCCCAGAATGGTCAGGCGTCCGTCATGCCACTCGCCGCGATCGCGGGTGGCGAACCAGCCCTGCTCGTTGACCAGCGGCAGTAAGGCGCCGTCTCGCCAGTAGCCCGCCGCCATGCTTTCCGCCCGGATCCAGACTTCACCGTTCACCACCTGAAGGTCTCTGCCCGGCAGCGCGCTGCCCACGTCCGGCGCGCCGTCGGCCTCTTTGGCGCAGACGGTGGAGGCGAACTCGGTCAGACCGTAGCCGCAGAACGTGCGGATCCCCTGCTTGCGCGCCTGTTCGGTCAGCTCAACGGGGATTTCCGCCCCGCCGAGCAGCACGGCTTTCAGCGCAACGGGATGGTGTGAATTGAGCAGCCGCCACAGCTGCGTCGGCACCAGCGAGGCGTGGGTACAGCCCTGCAGGGCCTGCTCCAGCGGCTGTTTTTCACGCACGGTGAGACGGCCTCCGCCCTGCAACCAGCGCCACAAAATCCCCTGACCGGAGACGTGAAACAGCGGCAAGGACAGCAGCCAGTCGTCATCACCGCCATAAGGCATCAGCGACAACACGCCTTTTGCGCTGGCAAGGTGGGCGGCACAGGTGTGCACCGCCGCTTTCGGCAAGCCGGTGGAGCCGGAGGTGAGCGTCATTGAGGCCAGCCGTTCTGCCCGCCACGTCACGCCGCCCTGCCCCTCGCCCTCTCTTAATACCAGCCCAGGCAGACCGTCATACTCACCGTTAAGCACCAGCGCAAAGCGCAGGGTCATCTGCGGCAGGAGGACGTCCAGCAGCGGTCGGGGAAGCTGAGGGTTCACCGGCAAAATGCGGGCGCCGCACTGAAGCAACGCCAGCCAGGCCAGCAGGGTCTGCGGATGGTTGTGGGCGAGCAGCATGACGCCGTCACCGTCCCTGACACCCTGAGACTGAAAACCGGCTGCCAGACGATCGATACGCTCGCCCAGCTGTGACCAGTTGAGCGTTATATCGTCTAAACGCAGCGCGGGTGTATCGGCACTCCTGGAGCGCCAGTGCCGCCACGGCCAGTCGGTAAAAGTCATTGCAGCGGCTCCAGCGTCCCGACATCAAGGCACGGCAAGGTGCTGTCCGGCCACTGGCGAATCAGCTGGGCCTGCATCAGGTTTAGCGTATCAAGACCGGGAACGGTGTCCGGCGTTAACCATGCAGCGATACGCGCCAGTTGCGTCAGCCCGAGGCTGGATTCGATGGATGAACTGATCACCGCCGTCAGCCCTGCGGCATGGGCCGCCGCAACCTGCTCGCGCACCTTGTCGAGGCTGCCGGTCAGCGTTGGCTTAATGACCACGGCCCCGACGCCCGGCTCGGCGACAAACGTAAAACCGACTTCGCGCAGGCTCTCATCCCAGGCAATGGCAATGCCGGTTTCCCGGGCGAAGGCGCGAGAGTCGTCGCGCGTTTTGCACGGCTCTTCGAGAAACGCGATGCGGTTGCGGTACGCCGGGTTGACGTACTTCGCAAACTGCTGCGCCCTGAGCGGCGTCCAGGCGCGGTTGGCGTCCAGGCGCAGGTGCAGATCGGGAATGGCTTCCAGTAACAGGTTAACCACCATTCCGTCGCGCACCGCTTCGTACAGGCCGACCTTAATTTTCGCCACCTTCTCGCCAGGCATCCCGGAGAGCAGCGCGAAAAGTTCATCCGGATCGCCGGAACAGAGCGGCGCGGCGCGATAATTCGCCGCATCCGGCAAACAGCCGTCCAGCTCTGCCAGCGCGCAGCTGATGCCGAACGCGACAGAAGGAACGTCCGGCAGCGACGGATCTGCCCCCTCACGCCATTCGTGCGTCCAGGCCATCAGCGCCGCCTGCGCCTCATCCAGCGTTTCCAGGCTAAAGCCCGGAAGCGGGGCGATTTCGCCCCACCCTTCCCGCTCGCCCTGCCGGAGATGCACGAAAAAGCCATCACGGGTTTTTAACCGCCTTTCACGCAGTACCACGCCCGCGTCCATCGGTATCTGCCAGCGGTAAACCTGCGCGCGACGCATTACGGGTTCCGTTTGTATTTGCTGAAGTCTGGCTGGCGTTTTTCGTTGAACGCGTTGCGCCCTTCCTGACCCTCTTCGGTCATATAGAACAGCATGGTGGCGTTACCCGCCAGCTCCTGAAGTCCCGCCTGACCGTCACAGTCGGCGTTGAGGGCCGCTTTCAGGCAGCGCAGCGCCATTGGGCTGTTTTGCAGCATTTCGCGACACCAGCGCACGGTCTCTTTTTCCAGATCGGCGATCGGCACCACGGTGTTAACCAACCCCATGTCCAGCGCTTCCTGGGCGTTGTACTGACGGCACAGGAACCAGATTTCGCGGGCTTTTTTCTGGCCGACGATGCGCGCCATGTAGGATGCCCCCCAGCCGCCGTCGAAGGAGCCAACTTTCGGGCCAGTCTGACCGAAAATGGCATTTTCCGCCGCGATAGTCAGGTCACACATCATGTGCAGCACGTGACCGCCGCCGATGGAATAACCTGCCACCATCGCAACCACCGGTTTTGGACAGGTGCGGATCTGGCGCTGGAAATCCAGCACGTTCAGGTGGTGCGTGCCGGCATCATCCTGGTATCCGCCGTAGTCGCCGCGGACTTTCTGATCGCCACCCGAGCAGAAGGCTTTCTCCCCTTCCCCGGTGAGGACGATGACGCCGATGTTGTCGTCGTAGCGTGCATCCGCCAGCGCCTGGATCATCTCTTTTACGGTCAGCGGACGAAACGCGTTGCGTACCTGTGGACGATTGATGGTGATTTTGGCGATACCATCGGCGGATTTGTGGTAGCGAATGTCGGTGTAGCCTTCGGAGCAGTCCTGCCATTCAACCGGCGCGTAAAGCATGTTTTCATCAGGATAGATCATAGCGTGTCCTTTGTTCGATAACGTAGTATCTGAGCCAGACTCGCGGCAACCGCTTCCGGGTTGTCCCGGTGGGCGTTGTGTCCGGCATGAGGGATAGCATGACGCATGGCGTTAAGTTCAGCAGCGATGGCTGCAAACTTCCCGTCACGTTCGCCATAGAGATAGTCGAAAGAAAAATCACGCGCGGTGAGCGCGGGACGTAATTCAGGCTGAACGGCAAGCGAGGTGGCTTCCAGCATCTCAGCCAGCCTCGGGCCGTTGTTCCGGCTACGCAGCGCGATCAGTGCGTTGCGCTGTTCATCCGTAAGGGAGGTAAAGACCGGCTGTTGATACCAGTCGGCAAAGACGGCTTCAAGCGGCTCACTGCGAAAACGTGACGCCCAGCGGCGGTCCGAGGTCAGCCGCGCCTGGCGCGCCTCGACGTCTTGCAGCCCAGGGTGTCCACCTTCCACAATCACCCCGTCTAACCCCGCAGGATGCTGGCAGGCATGGAACATCGCAATGCGGCCACCGAGTGAGTACCCTACCAGCCAGTAATTTAGTATGTTGTAACTAATTAAGGTATGCGTGAGCAATTCACTTACCTCTGCAAACCCCGTCACGCCCGTATCCGCTGAACCACCGTGCCCGGGCAGGTCAAGGTAGAGCCTGGGGTAGTCATGCAGCGACGCCCCAACGGTCTGCCACTCACGACAGTCGCCGGAAAAACCGTGCAGGAAAACCAGCCAGGGGTAGCCTGGTTTTCCGGGCTGAGTGACGCCAGCGAGGATCACAGGTGACTCACCTGCGCCAGCAGATGTTGCAGCTTCTGCGCGCCGTCAGAATCGTTTACCACCAGCTCAATCAGCGTCGCGCCAGGCTGCCGCCAGGCGGTGTTCAGCGCCGTCTCCAGCGCGTCCCAGTTTTCCGGGCGATGGTACTTCAGGCTGAACATGGCGGCGGCGTGTTCGAACTGCACGTTTTGCGGCATCAGATAGAAGCGCTCACGTTCGCTTTGCGGCGTCGGCAGCAGGGAGAAAATCTGTCCGCCGTTATTGTTAACAACAATCAGCACGAACGGAGCCGACGCCTGACGCAGGAGCGCCAGCGCGTTGAGATCGTAGAGGGCTGAGAGATCCCCCACAATCGCCAGCGTGGATTTTGCGCTGGCCCGCTGTACGCCAGCGGCGGTGGAGATCAGCCCGTCAATGCCGCTCGCGCCCCGGTTGCTGTATACCGGATAACCCGCGGGCAGATGCGAAAAGGCGTCAATCAGGCGCACCACCAGGCTGTTACCGACAAAAAGTTGCCCCTGCTCGGGAAGATATTTGCGGATACGGTGCGCCAGCCCGGCTTCACTGAACTCCTCGCACTGCGCTTTGGTGAGTTCCCACGCCTGACGCGACAGCGCCGGGATCTCCACCGCCCAGGGTTTGCGTTTTTCCGCCGGATGCAATTCCAGCCAGCTGTCAATATCGCTCACCAGGCGGCGACCGCGATGGTGCGCCGGGTCAAGGCGTCCTTCGAGCGGATCCACCAGCCAGTACTCTTCTGGCGTACAGGTGGCCTGCCACTGGAGCAGTCGCTTGCCCGTCAGGCTCGAGCCCAGCTGGACGACAATTTGCGCCTGCGCCAGCTCGGTGACCGCTTTCGCGTTCCCCAGCCAGAGGTCAGCGCAGGGCAGCGGCTGGCCCGTCTGGGAAAGCACGTCACCAATCAGCGGCCAGCCAAGCGTTTGTGCCCACTCCGCCGCCAGCTTGCCTTCCGCCGCACTCATCCGCCCGGCAATCACCACCCCGCGCTTCTGGCGCCAGAAGAACCAGTCGCGCTGCTTAGCGCTTTCCAGATGCGTCTGCTCACGCAGCCAGGGCTTTTCGCTCTCCCACCATTCTCCCAGCTGCTGTTGCCAGGCTAGGCCGGTCTCGTTCATTTCGCCGTACAGCGGTTCGGCAAACGGGCAGTTAATGTGCAGCCCGCCGCTGCGCAGTGCGTTCATGGCGTGGTCGAGAGTTGAGACCAGCCAGCTGGCGGGAATATCCTGGGTGGGGCGCGGCAACGAGACCGTCTGTGAAGGATGCGAGGCAAAAATGCCAGGCTGACGAATCGCCTGGTTCGCGCCGCAGTCAATAAGTTCCGGAGGACGATCGGCGGTGAGTAAAATCAGCTTTTCGCCGGTTAACCCCGCTTCAATCAGGGCCGGATAGAGGTTTGCCACCGCCGTGCCGGAAGTCACTATCACCGCCACGGGCGCGTTGCTGACTTTCGCCAGCCCGAGCGCCATGTGGCCGAGACCACGCTCGTCAAAATGGGTGTGATGAATAAAAGCCCTGTTTTCCGCCGCAGCAAGGGTGAGCGGCGTGGAGCGAGAGCCCGGAGCAATACACACATGCCTGACACCATGGCGGGTCAGGGCTTCAAGGATCACCGTCGCCCAGCGTCGGTTAAAAGAACTTACTGACATGAGATTGTCCAGTATCAAGAATGCGACACAGTATAAATAATAGAAAAAGTCAGAATTTTGATATGAATCGGGATTGCACGAATCAGTATTAATCCCTCAGGAGGAGGGAACGCAGCCCGGCGGCCTTATTTTCGATCTCCTGCCACTCCTGCTCTGGATCGGAGCCGCTGACGATGCCCGCCCCCGCATAAAGACGAAGCGCGGCGTCATGAACGCGGGCGGAGCGTAATGCCACGCAGAACTCGCTTTGATCGCGCGATAAATAGCCCGCCGATCCGGCGTACCACTCCCGGTCAAACGGCTCCACTTTCGCAATAAATTCTCGCGCTGCCTGACGCGGCAGCCCGGCCACCGCCGCCGTCGGTTGCAGAATATGCAGACACTGCTCGTCATCAGACTGTTTGAGTTCGGTCCAGATACAGCGGCGTAAATGCTGCACCTTGCGCAGACGCAGCACCTGCGCTGGGAGGATCTCCAGCGTCCGGGTATGGTGCTGAAGACGCTGGCAGATATCTTCCACCACCAGCATATTTTCCCGCTGATTTTTGTCGTCGTTCATCAGCCAGTCGCCCAGACGCTGGGCCTGCTTATCGTCAGAATGGCTGGCGACGGTGCCTGCCAGCGCTTCAGTGCGCAGCAGCATGCCGCGTCGCCGCCACAGTCGCTCGGGCGTCGAGCCGAGGAACGCGTTGCTGGCGTCAAAGACCATACAAAAATGATAGCAGTTGAGGTTTAGCGCGCGGCTGGCGGCCATTAGCGCGATAGCGTTCACGGGCTGCTGGCACTGCACGTCTGTAGCACGTGCGAGCACCACTTTCTCAAAATCGCCGCGAGCAAGGGTATCCGTCGCCTGACGAATCAACGCCAGCCATTCCGGTTTTTCCGGATGATGGGTTTCCTGCACAATCTGCACGGACAACGGGCGGATCGGCGCGGCGTCGCGCAGGTTATCAATAAACTTCAGTGCGTCACCGGCATCATCACACAGCGACGTTTCGCTCCACAGTTGCAGGCGCAGCGTGGCGACCCCGCCAGACCGTCGCCAGAGAAGGCGCGGTAAAAACAGCTTTCCCTGTGCCGGGTTGAAGGCGTTCAGGCCGCAGATACGGGTATCATTGGCTACGTCATGGGTGTGCAAAAACCGGGAGGCCGAGGCCAGAGAGTCAAAATGGGCGAGGCTTCCGAGCGCGGCAAGTTCTTCATCACCGCTCCGCTGTTGCCAGTAAAACTGGGGATAGCATCGCTGCACACCCAGCCAGGCCAGCGGATCGAAGGCGTCGTTTAACGGGAAAGAGACATCGAAATGGCGTAAACCGGGTGTAGCGGGTAACGCTTGCGCAAGCTGAGTGCGCAGGCGTTCCAGCGCGATGGAAATCGAATGCACGCGAACCTCTCCCTGTTAAAACCTTACATTATACGGGGTACTGATAATAAATAGCAGTACCCACGTGTAGGGAGGGGTTTACCGGCTTAACGACGGGCTAACAGCAGGCCCAGCACCAGCCCTACGGCCGCACCGACCCCAATGCCCTGCCATGGCTTTTCGTGCACATAATCGTCGGCACGATAAACCGCCTGTTTGGCGCGGTAGTAGTAATTGTCGGATGCGTTGCTGACGCGGTTTTTCACGTCATGCAGCGCCTGCTCGGCGCGGGCTTTGAGCTCAATGTACTTCTGATCGGCAGGATCGCCTGAAGAGCGCAGTACTTCTTCCAGCGTTTCGCTTAACAGCGTTAAATCGTCGTCTGCTCGGGTATCCCAGGATTGAAATGACATATTTTTCTCCATGTTAGTACACCAGTCCGATAACTATAGACAACGTCTCGCTATTGCGCCTGTTTCGCTTCGCGCGCCATACCGATGTGTGGGATGCCATCTTCATCGTAAATGTCCGTGACCGGGGTAAAACCAAAATGGCCATAGAATGATTGCAAATGCGCCTGCGCGCCCAGGTATAACGCCTTGTCTGGCCACCGTTTCAGGCATGCGTCCAGCGTTTTTTCCATCAGCTGATAGCCCAGCTTTTCACCGCGCGCGCTTCCGCTGATAATGACGCGGCCAATGACGACAGGGTCAAAATCCTCTTCGCTTTTCAGAATCCTCGCATACGCCACCAGCTCGTTATCGCGCCAGCCGAGGATGTGCCGGTTCTCGCCGACCAGGTCATCGCCGTCGATATCCTGATACGGGCAGGTTTGTTCAACCACAAAAACTTCGCAGCGCAGTTTGAGCAGGGCGTAGAGTGACTGAATAGTCAGTTCGCTGTGGTGTAGATCTTGCCACTGGATCATGTGTTTCTCCTTCCTGGGGTTCATCACGTTATACTAAACCCCTTCCCATTCGGCAAAGGGCTGATTGCGTTATGGAACTGATTTTTCTGGGTACGTCCGCGGGCGTGCCAACCCGCTCACGCAACGTGACGGCGATTCTGCTGGATCTTAAGCATCCTACCCGCGGCGGGCTGTGGCTGTTTGACTGCGGCGAAGGTACGCAGCATCAGTTGCTGCATACCTCATACCACCCGGGGAAAGTGGATAAAATATTTATCACCCATCTGCACGGCGACCATCTGTTTGGCCTGCCGGGCCTGCTGTGTAGCCGTTCGATGGCCGGTAACGCTAACCCGCTGACCATTTATGGCCCTGCGGGTATTCAGGCATTCGTTGAGACCACGCTGCGCCTGAGCGGCTCGTGGACCGATTATCCGCTGGAGGTGGTTGAGATCGGCGAAGGTCTGGTGTTCGACGACGGAGATTACCAGGTGCGCGCTTACCCGCTTAACCATCCGGTGGAATGCTACGGCTATCGCGTTGAGGAGCATGACAAGCCCGGCGCGCTGAACGCCGCCGCGTTGCAGGCCGATGGGGTGAAACCTGGCCCGCTGTTCCAGCGTCTGAAGCACGGCGAGACCGTCACGCTGGAAGACGGGCGCGTCATCAACGGTCAGGATTACCTTGCGCCGCCGCAGCCGGGCAAAAAACTGGCTATTTTTGGGGATACCGCCCCCTGCCCTTCGGCGCTCCGGCTTGCCGGGGGTGTGGATGTGATGGTGCATGAGGCAACGCTGGAAGCGGCGATGGAAGAAAAAGCCAATAGCCGGGGGCACAGCTCAACGCGTCAGGCCGCGCAGCTGGCGCGCGAGGCTGGCGTCCGGAAACTGATTGTCACTCACGTCAGCTCACGCTATGACGTCCGCGGCTGTGAAAGCCTGCTGGCAGAGTGTCGGGAGGTGTTCCCGGCATGCGAGCTGGCGGAAGATTTTGCTCAGGTCAGCGTTTAGTCCTTCATTTTTCCCTCAGGGTGCCGATAACGATTAAAAGGCCAGCATTTCTCTTGAGGGTAGAATGGATAATTTCCAGAAAGATATTGATGACAGGGCGAACCTGACCCAGTCCAACCGTTTTGAACTGTTGCTGTTCCGTCTTGGCACCTCTCTGAACGAAAATAAATCCGAGCTGTTCGGCATCAACGTGTTCAAACTGCGCGAAATTGTGCCGATGCCGACCTTCACCAAACCAGCGGGAATGAAGTCTCCGCTGATGGGGATGGTAAATATTCGCGACCAGGTGATCCCGGTGATCGATCTGGCCGCCGTCGCCGGCTGCAAGCCAGCCACCGGGCTAAACATTTTGCTGATCACCGAATATGCCCGCAGCGTGCAGGCGTTTGCCGTGGAATCGGTGGAGAACATCATGCGTCTCGACTGGAAGCAGGTGCACGCCGCGGAAACCGCCGTCAGCGGTCGCTACATCACCAGCATTGCCTGTCTGGACGATAAGACCGATACCAACGATCTGGCAATGGTGCTCGACGTGGAGCAGATCCTGTATGACATCACCCCGGCGAACCACGATCTGCACGCCACCCATCTGGAAACCACCAAATTCAACATCAAGCCTGGCTCTGTCGCGATTGTTGCTGAAGACTCGAAAGTAGCGCGCTCAATGCTGGAGAAGGGATTGCAGGCAATGGAGATCCCGGCTCAGCTGCATATCACCGGCAAAGACGCATGGGAGAAAATCACTCAGCTGGCCGCGCAGGCTCAGGCTGAGGGCGTCCCCGTTACCGATAAGATTGCCCTGGTATTAACCGACCTCGAAATGCCGGAGATGGACGGCTTTACGCTGACGCGCAAAATCAAAACTGACCCGGTACTGAAAGATATTCCGGTGGTGATCCACTCGTCTCTTTCCGGCAACGCGAACGAAGATCATATACGCAAAGTGAAGGCTGACGGCTATGTGGCGAAGTTTGAGCTGAATGAGCTGTCGTCGGTGATTGAAGAGGTGCTGGACCGCTCGATGAAGAAGATTGACGGGCCGCTTATAAGCAGGAAGCAGTTAGCTTAGTCGGGTGGCGCTTCGCTTACCCGACCTACAAGACCTGTAGGCCCTGCAAGCGTAGCGCCGCTGGGCAATAAAAAACCCGCCGAGGCGGGTTTTTTGCTTTTACATCAGCGGCATCGCGCGCTGCACAATCTCAATCAGCGGCTGCGGATAGATACCGAAGATTAGCACCAGAAGCGCGGAGATCAGCACCACGATCCCCCCGGCGCTGTACTGCCAGTTGGACGGTGCATCACGGTTGAGCTGCTGAGGCGCGCTCAGGTACAGGCTCACAGCCACACGCAGGTAGTAGTAAAGACCAATCGCGGAGCCGATAACGACACCGGCAGTCAGCCACCACAGACCCGCCTGCACACCGACGGCCAGCACGTAGAACTTACCGATAAAGCCCAGCGTCATCGGGATACCCGCCAGAGAGAGCATCATCACGGTCATTACCGCAGACAGAATCGGACGGTGCCAGAACAGACCACGGTAGGAGAACAGGGAATCTGCATCCGGGCCACGGTACGGGCTGGACATCAGGCTCACCACGCCGAACGCGCCGAGGCTGCTGAACAGGTAACCGGCCAGATACACACCCACGGTTTCCATCGACATCTCACCGCTTTGCAGCGCAATCAGCGCCACCAGCAGGTAGCCCAGATGGGAGATTGAGGAGTAGCCCAGCAGACGCTTAATGTTGGTCTGGCTCAGCGCCATCAGGTTACCGAAGATGATGGAGACGAACGCGATAATGCCCAGCACCACGCGAACCGCTTCGCTGTCACCCACCGGGGCGTACAGGAACAGACGCATGACCACGCCAAAGATAGCGATTTTGCTCGCCGTCGCCAGGAAGGTAGAGACCGGCGCTGGCGCACCCTGATAAACGTCTGGCGTCCACAGGTGGAACGGCACCAGAGAGAGTTTAAAGCCAAGGCCAACAATCATCATGCCCAGACCCGCCAGCAGCAGCGGCTCATGCATCATGCCGTCGCCGAGGCTCTTGCCGAGCGCCAGGAAGGAGAGGTTACCCGTCTGTGCATACAGCAGCGCGATACCGAACAGCAGGAACGACGACGCAGCAGCGGACATGATGGTGTACTTGATCGCCGCTTCCAGTGAGCGTTTCTGGCGGAAGGCGTAACCAATCAGGCCGAACAGCGGCAGTGAGATCAGCTCAATACCGAGGAACAGCGCGGCCATGTGGTTCGCGTTCGCCAGCAGAATGCCGCCCAGTGCGGCAATCAGTACCAGCAGGTAAAACTCTTCTTTGTTGTCGTTGTACCCTTCGAGCCACGGGTACGCAAAGGTACAGGTTGCCAGGCTCGCCAGCAGCACCAGACCGGTGTAGAGCATGGCGTAGCCGTCAACGCGCATCAGCGGCGTGACGTCCATTGCGCCCGCCTGGCCAACAAACCAGAGGGAGACTAACGCAGCGTTCAGACCCAGAACGGACAGGGTCGCATTCAGGAAGTGATTGCGTCGCCACGCAATGGAGAGCATCACAACCACCACCGTCAATCCGACGATCAGCAGCGGTAGCAGCGCGATCAGTTGTTGTGGAGTTATTGTCATGGCGAATTACGGCCTTGTAGTAGAAGCAGAATTAACAAACCACTGCTGGATGTTACCCATCGCGGAGTGCGAGGTATCCAGAATCGGCTGCGGATAGAAGCCCAGCAGCACCAGCAGTACGACCAGCAGCAGGATGATGGACAGCTCACGCAGCGACATCCCCGGCAGTTCTTTAGCAGCAATTTCGCTCTTCGCTTTACCGAAGTAGGCGCGGTGCAGCATCGCCAGCGAGTACACGGAGGCGAACACCAGACCAAAGGTGGAGATGACGGTAATCATCGGAACCACTTTGAAGCTGCCGAACAGAATCATAAATTCGCCAACGAAGTTACCGGTACCTGGCATACCCAGGGTGGCAACCGCGAAGAACATGGAGAGTGCAGGCAGCCATTTCATTTTGCCCCACAGGCCGCCCATCATACGCATGTCGCGGGTATGCAGACGTTCGTACAGCTGACCGCACAGGATGAAGAGACCGGCAGCGGACAAGCCGTGCGCAATCATCTGGATCACCGCGCCCTGGTACGCCAGCTGGCTACCGGTGTAGATGGCAATCAGTACGAAGCCCATGTGGGAAACGGAGGTGTAAGCAATCAGACGTTTGATGTCGTACTGCGTGAAGGCCATCCATGCACCGTAGAAGATACCGATCACGCCAAGCCACATGGCAATCGGCGCAAACTCTGCGGAGGCGTTCGGGAACAGCGGCAGGGAGAAACGCAGCAGACCGTAGGCCGCCGTTTTCAGCAAGATACCCGCCAGGTCAACGGAACCCGCCGTTGGCGCCTGAGAGTGCGCGTCCGGCAGCCAGCCGTGCAGCGGAACTACCGGCATTTTCACCGCGAAGGCGATGAAGAAGCCGAGCATCAGCAGGTATTCCACACCGTGGGACATCGGGGTCTTCAGCAGATCTTCATAGTTGAAGGTCCAGACGCCGGTGGCGTTGTAATGCACAAACACCAGCGCCAGGATGGCAATCAACATCACCAGACCACTCGCCTGGGTGTAGATGAAGAACTTGGTGGCCGCCGTGATACGCGTTTTACCGTCGGATGCCTTGTGGCCCCACAGCGCGATCAGGAAGTACATCGGCACCAGCATCATCTCCCAGAAGAAGAAGAACAGGAACATGTCGATGGCCAGGAACACGCCGATAACGCCGCCCAGGATCCACATCAGGTTCAGGTGGAAGAAGCCCTGGTATTTTTCGATTTCTCGCCAGGAGCAGAGTACCGCCAGAACGCCGAGCAGACCGGTCAGCACGACCATCAGCAGCGACAGACCGTCAATCGCAAGGTGGATCGTGATACCGAAACGTGGGATCCACGGCAGAATGAACTCAGATTGCCACTGCGGAAGGCCCGCAGACTGGGTCAATGAGTAGCCACCCTGCAACCACAGTTGCAGGCCAAGCGCGAGCGTCAATCCCATGGTGATCAGCGCGATCCAGCGCGGCATCTTCACGCCAAAGCGTTCAGTCTGCCAGCACAGGAAGCCGCCGATGAAGGGAATTAATATTAGCCAGGGTAATAACATGGCGATTTTTATTCCTTGTTAAAGTCCCTCAGGGACCGATTTTCAACGAATTCGACAAAATTCACGTGTTAGTGCGGTTTGTGGTGTCGGGTGACGATCACGCTTACCCGACCTACGGTCTCGTAGGCCCGGTAAGCGCAGCGCCACCGGGCAAAAACCACTATCGCAACACCATCAGCAGCGCCAGCACGACAACCGCACCGATGCTCATGGATGCCACATACCAGCGCAGATAGCCGTTCTCGCTGTACAGCAGGCCTTTACCTGCAAAGCGAGAGAGGATCGCCGGGATATTCATCAGGCTGTTCAGCGGATCGCGCTTCAACAGCCACGCAATGCCCAGGAACGGCTTCACGAAGATCATGTCGTACAGCCAGTCGAAGCCCCATGCGTTGTACCACCAGGTGCCCAGCAGACGGCCCGGCGCGCTGTTGGCAACGGCAGTCACCAGCGTGCGTTTGCCCAGCCACAGCCATGCGGCAATCAGGATGCCCGCGATAGCCACAACGCCGGAGGTGATTTCAAGCGTCAGAACGCGACCGTGCTCAAGCTCGGTTGTTGCCGGCAGTACGCCCTGCAACGGTGGCACAATCATCGCGCCAACGAAGGTGGAGAGTACCAGCAGCACAATCAGCGGCAGGTGGTGGGTAATCCCCTTCCCTGCGTGGGCGTGAATTTGTTCTTTACCGTGGAAGACGATGAAAATCATACGGAAGGTGTACAGGGAGGTCATAAACGCACCGACCAGACCCGCAACCATCAGATTGATATGACCATTCGCCATGGCGCCCGCCAGGATTTCATCCTTACTGAAGAAGCCTGCGGTAATCAGCGGCAGTGCCGCCAGCGCCGCGCCGCCTACCAGGAAGCAGATATAGACCAGCGGGATGGACTTACGCAGTCCGCCCATTTTGAAGATATTCTGCTCGTGGTGGCAGGCCAGGATCACCGAACCGGATGAGAGGAACAGCAGCGCTTTAAAGAACGCGTGCGTCATCAGGTGGAAAATGGCTGCGTCCCACGCCTGAACGCCCAGCGCCAGGAACATGTAACCAATCTGGCTCATGGTGGAGTACGCGAGAACGCGTTTGATGTCGGTCTGCACCAGTGCGGCAAAGCCTGCCAGCACCAGCGTAACCGCACCGACGATACCCACCAGATGCAGAATTTCCGGGGTCATCAGGAACAGGCCATGGGTACGCGCAATCAGGTAGACACCGGCGGTGACCATGGTCGCAGCGTGGATCAGCGCGGAGACAGGGGTTGGACCCGCCATCGCGTCGGCAAGCCATGTCTGCAACGGCAGCTGTGCGGATTTACCCACAGCACCACCCAGCAGCATCAGCGTTGCCCACCACAGCATGTTGTTGCCTGCTTCGAAGTGCGCTGGCGCCAGTTCCACCATTTCGCGGAAGTTCAGCGTGCCCAGTTCGTTGTAGAGAATGAACAGCGCGAAAGCGAGGAAGACGTCACCCACACGGGTCACGACGAACGCTTTCATGGCCGCTGCGCCATTCTTCGGATCGGTGTAGTAGAAACCGATCAGCAGGTAAGAGCACAGACCCACGCCTTCCCAGCCCAGATACATCAGCAGCAGGTTATCGGCCAGCACCAGAACCACCATGCTGGCGATAAACAGGTTGGTGTAGGCGAAGAAGCGGGAGTATCCCTCTTCACCGCGCATGTACCAGGAGGCGAACATGTGGATCAGGAAGCCGACGCCGGTGACCACGGAGAGCATGGTCAGAGACAGACCATCCAGCACCAGGTTGAAACCGATGTTGAAGTTACCGACCGACATCCAGTTCCACAGCGGCACGCTATAGGCCTGACGTCCATTGTTAAAGAAATCGATACCCGCATACGCTGTCACCAGCGCAGCCAGACCGATTGAGCCAATGCCCACGGTGGCAGACAGATTCTCAGACCAGCGGCCGCGAGAAAATGCCAGCAGCACGAAGCCAATCAGCGGAAAAATAATGGTTAAGGCAAGCATGTTCATCCACGCAACTCACTTACTGAATCGATGTTCAGGTTCTGGCGGCGACGATGGAGCTGCAGCAACAGCGCCAGGCCAATACTCGCTTCGGCAGCCGCGAGGCTGATGGCGAGAATGTACATCACCTGACCGTCGGCCTGGCCCCAGTAGCTACCGGCGACCACAAAGGCCAGCGCGGAAGCGTTGATCATGATTTCCAGACCGATCAGCATAAACAGCAGATTGCGGCGGATAACCAGACCGGTTAAGCCCAGAACGAACAAAATCGCAGCGAGGATCAGTCCATGTGTTAAGGGGATCATGCGCGCTCCTCCGTTTTTCTTTTCGCACGGTCATCAGTGCGGTTGCTCAGCACCTCACCAACACGTTCTTCGCGACCGACGTGGAAGGCAACAACCAGACCCGCCAGCAGCAGCATAGAGGCCAGTTCAACCGCCAGAACGTACGGACCAAACAGCGCAATACCAACAGCCTTGGCGCTGATTGGCGTGCCGTCAATGCCCTGGTCGTTAACGCCCAGAATAGCGTAAACAATCACCACCAGCATGATGGCCGACAAAATTGCCGGGCCAATCCACACCTGCGGTTTTAACCATTGACGTTCCTGCTCAATTTCAGAGCCGCCCAGGTTGAGCATCATCACCACGAACACGAACAGCACCATAATGGCACCCGCGTAGACGATAATTTCCAGCGCACCGGCGAAGTGCGCGCCCAGCGCAAAGAACACCCCGGAAATAGCCAGCAGCGAAATGATTAAATACAGCAACGCATGCACCGGATTGGTGTGCGTGATCACTCGCAGCGTAGCCAGGATGGCGATAAGGCCACAGATATAAAAAGCGAATTCCATTGCCCTCTCCTTACGGTAACAGGCTCTTGACGTCGATAGGCTTAGCTTCGTTCTCTGCTTCGCCCTTATCTTTGCCGTCGATTGCCATACCCGCCATCCGGTAGAAGTTATATTCCGGGTATTTGCCCGGACCGGAAATCAGCAGATCCTCTTTCTCGTACACCAGGTCCTGACGCTTGTACTCACCCAGCTCGAAGTCTGGAGTCAGCTGAATCGCCGTGGTTGGGCACGCTTCTTCACACAGACCGCAGAAAATGCAGCGTGAGAAGTTGATGCGGAAGAACTCAGGGTACCAGCGGCCGTCCACCGTCTCGGCTTTCTGCAGAGAGATACAGCCTACCGGACACGCTACCGCACACAGGTTACAGGCTACGCAGCGCTCGGAACCGTCCGGGTCGCGCGTCAGCACGATACGGCCACGGTAGCGCGGCGGCAGATATACCGGCTCTTCCGGATACATCCGGGTTTCGCGTTTGGCAAACGCGTGCAGGCCGATCATCCAGATACTGCGTACCTGGGTGCCAAAGCCTACGAGTAATTCTTTTAAGGTCATGATCTCAAAGCCCCTTATGGCTGCTGCCAGAGAATGACAGCCGCCGTTACCAACAAGTTGACGAGCGTCAGCGGCAGGCACACTTTCCAGCCGAAGGACATTACCTGGTCATAACGCGGACGCGGTAAGGACGCACGAATCAAAATGAACATCATCATGAAGAACGCGGTTTTCAGCGCGAACCAGATGAACGGCGGTAAGAACGGGCCATGCCAGCCACCAAAGAACAGCGTTACCATCAACGCGGAAATGGTGACGATACCGATGTACTCGCCCACGAAGAACAGACCGAATTTCATACCGGAATATTCAATGTGGTAACCGTCGGCCAGTTCCTGTTCGGCTTCTGGCTGGTCAAACGGGTGACGGTGACACACCGCCACGCCCGCGATAGCAAAGGTCACAAAACCAAAGAACTGCGGGATAACGTTCCAGATGTCGGCCTGATTGTTGACGATGTCGGTCATGTTGAATGAACCGGCCTGCGCCACCACGCCCATCAGGGAGAGCCCCAGGAACACTTCGTAGCTCAGCGTCTGCGCGGAAGCACGCATCGCACCCAGCAGCGAGTATTTGTTGTTACTGGACCAGCCTGCGAACAGCACCGCGTACACCGCGAGGCCTGCCATCATCAGGAAGAACAGAATGCCGATGTTCAGGTCAGCCACCACCCAGGTCGGGCTGACGGGAACGATAGCAAACGCCAGCAGCAGCGAGGTAAAGGCGATCATCGGCGCCAGCGTAAAGATCACGCGGTCCGAGAAGCGCGGAACCCAGTCCTCTTTAAAGAACATCTTGATCATGTCCGCCACCAGCTGGAGTGAACCACCCCAGCCCACGCGGTTCGGTCCGTAACGGTTCTGGAACAGACCGAGCAGACGACGTTCACCAAAGCTCATGAACGCGCCGCAGGTGACGACCACCAGCAGAATGACGACCGCTTTCAGAATGCTCAGCAGGATGTCGATAAGATCCGGCGTTAACCAACTCATGCTTTTGCCTCCTGAAGGTTATCAAGATGCGCACCCGCCAGGACCGGCGCGATGCCAGGCATCCCCATCGGCAGACCCACCTGCCCTGCTGACAGGCTTTCAGAAATAATCAGCGGCAGGCTGATTGTCTGGCCGTCGTAGCTAAAGGCAATGTTCGCACCCGCGTTAACGCCAAGCTTCGCGGCATCCGCCGGGTTGAGCTTGATGTACGGCTGCGGCATACGCTGCTGGAATACCGGAGAACGCTGGGATATTTCGTCGCTACCGAACAGATGGTAGTACGGCGCAATACGCCAGTGGCCTTCCTGAGCCTGGAAACGTTCCGGAACGGTAGAGAAGAAGTCCAGACCGGTTTCGGAGGCTTCAATCAGACGCACGCCCGGATCGCCGTGGCGCAGATGACCACCCACTTCAGCCTGGAATTTGTTCCATGCCTGTGGGGAGTTCCAGCCCGGTGCCCATGCAAACGGGATTTGCGAACGCGGCGCAGACGGCTGGTTGTTCCCTTCCATCGAGAAGGCGAACATGGTGTCTTTATCCTGCGGCTGACGCGGTTCGTGCACGCTGATGTTGGCACGCATCGCAGTACGACCGCTGTAGCGGTGCGGCTCACGCGCCAGTTTCTGGCCGCGAATACGGAAGCTTGCGTCAGGCGCGGCGTCTTTAATGCCCGCCAGCTGAGGCAGTTTCTCAACAACCGCGTCGATAACGTGGTCGAGCTGCGTCCAGTCCACTTCACGGCTCTGCACGGTGCTGTGCAGAGAGTGCAGCCAGCGCCAGCTTTCCAGCATCACGGTGTTGCTGTCGTAGTAGGCCGGGTCATAAACCTGGAAGAAGCGCTGTGCGCGGCCTTCGTTGTTGATCACCGTCCCGTCGCTTTCTGCGAAGCTTGCAGCAGAGAGCACCAGGTGTGCTTTGTCCATGATCGCGGTGCGCTGATGGTCGATAACCATCACCAGCGGTGCTTTGGAGAGCGCGGCGTCAACGCGAGCGGCGGAAGCGTGGCGATGCAGGTCATTTTCCAGCACTACCACCGCATCAGCAGAACCGGATTCCAGTTCGCTTAACGCTTCTTCCAGCGAGCCGCCGCCAATCATGCCCAGTCCGATGCTGTTCACCGCACGGGCAATCATGGTCACACCGACGTCAGCGCCACGGCCCTTCAGGGCTTTGGCAACGTTCGCTGCGGCCTGAATGATTTCAGCGCTACCGGCGTTGGTACCGGAAATGATCAGTGGTTTCTTCGCCCCCGCCAGCGCCTGAACAATCACGTCGACCTTGTTCTGCAGGTCGCGATCCAGTTCAACGGCCGGCGAGTTGCTGTCCAGCGCGTGGGCAATGGCAAAGCCGAGGCGCGCCTGATCTTCAACCGGTGCGCAGTAGGTCCACGCGGCGATATCGTCCAGACGGGTGTTGTCGACGTTAGTCACAAACAGAGGATGCTTCGCGCGCTGGCCGATGTTGAGGATCGCCGCAATCTGCCAGTCAGCCACTTTCTGCGCCGCTGCCATTTCACGTGCTTTACCCTTCACCGCCTGACGAACCGCCAGAGCCGCGCGTGCGCCGGTCTGCGTCAGGTCTTCCCCGAGCACAAGAACCGCATCATAGGATTCGATTTCGCGCAGCGCAGGCGTGTGTACACCGCCTTCACGCAGCACTTTCAGCACCAGTTGCAGACGTTCCTGCTCGCCATGGGCGATACCGGTATAGAAGTTTTCCGCCCCAACCAGCTCGCGCAGCGCGAAGTTGCTTTCGATGCTGGCGCGCGGGGAGCCGATGCCGATCACTTTCTTCGACTGGCGCAGAATATCTGCCGCGCCCTGCATCGCCTGTTCAGCGTTGAGGGTAATGACGTCGTCGCCACGGCGCTGAACCGGCTGACGCGGACGGTCTTTCAGGTTCACATAGCCATAGCCAAAACGACCGCGATCGCAGAGGAAGTAGTGATTAACGGTACCGTTGTAACGGTTTTCGATACGACGCAGTTCACCGTAACGTTCACCCGGGCTGGTGTTACAGCCGAGGGAGCACTGCTGGCAGATGCTTGGCGCAAACTGCATGTCCCATTTACGGTTGTAACGCTCGGAGTGGGTTTTATCCGTGAACACGCCGGTCGGGCAGATTTCTACCAGGTTACCGGAGAATTCGCTTTCAAGCGTACCGTCTTCCGGACGACCGAAGTAAACGTTGTCATGCGCGCCATACACGCCCAGATCCTGACCGTCTGCATAATCTTTGTAGTAACGCACGCAGCGGTAGCAGGCGATGCAGCGGTTCATTTCGTGAGAGATGAACGGCCCCAGATCCTGATTTCGGTGAGTACGCTTGGTAAAGCGATAGCGACGGAAGCTGTGACCAGTCATGACGGTCATATCCTGAAGGTGGCAGTTACCACCCTCCTCACACACCGGACAGTCGTGTGGGTGGTTGGTCATCAACCACTCCACTACGCTTTCGCGGAACTGTTTGGCTTCTTCGTCATCAATCGAAATAAAAGTGCCTTCGGTGGCTGGCGTCATACAGGACATCACCAGTCGACCACGCGTGTCTTCCGCGTTTTGATATTGCTTCACCGCACACTGGCGGCAAGCACCGACGCTGCCCAGCGCCGGATGCCAGCAAAAGTACGGAATATCGAGGCCAAGAGACAGACAAGCTTCCAGCAGGTTGTCCGCCCCGTTGACTTCGTATTCTTTGCCGTCTACATGAATCGTAGCCATTAGCATGCTTCCAGTTGGCTCGGCCGAAACCGAGCGTTAATCAAAATTCTGTTTTTACCAGCGTGCTTTCAGCAGGTTCGGCTGAATACCATTGATAGAATGGGTATTGCTGAACGGCTGCTTGATGCCTGCTTCGAATTCGTCGCGGAAATATTTAATCGCGCTCTGCAGCGGCTCGACGGCACCCGGTGCGTGAGCACAGAAGGTTTTACCTGGCCCTAAGAATCGACACAGTTGCTCAAGTGTCTCGATATCGCCAGGCTGGCCTTCGCCACGTTCGATAGCGCGCAGGATCTTCACGCTCCACGGCAGACCGTCACGGCATGGTGTACACCAGCCGCAGGACTCGCGGGCGAAGAACTCTTCCAGGTTACGCACCAGGGATACCATGCCGATCTCGTGGTCGACGGCCATCGCCAGCGCGGTACCCAGACGGCTGCCTGCTTTACCAATGCTTTCGAACTCCATTGGCAGGTCAAGGTGGGCTTCGGTTAAGAAGTCTGTCCCTGCCCCACCCGGCTGCCAGGCTTTGAATTTCAGGCCATCGCGCATACCGCCGGCGTAGTCTTCAAGAATTTCACGTGCGGTGGTGCCGAACGGCAGCTCCCAGACGCCAGGATTCTTCACGCGACCGGAGAAGCCCATCAGCTTGGTACCGGCATCTTTACTTGATGAGATGCCCTGATACCACTCCACGCCGTTCGCAAGGATAGCCGGAACGTTACACAGGGTTTCGACGTTGTTTACACAGGTCGGTTTACCCCACACGCCGGAGCTTGCCGGGAACGGTGGCTTGGAGCGCGGGTTCGCGCGGCGGCCTTCCAGGGAGTTAATCAGCGCGGTTTCTTCACCGCAGATATAACGCCCGGCACCGGTGTGCACGAACAGCTCGAAGTCAAACCCGGTGCCCAGGATGTTTTTACCCAGCAGTCCGGCTTCAGTGGCTTCGGCAATCGCGCGACGCAGGTTTTCAGCCGCTTCGATGTATTCACCGCGCAGGAAGATGTAGCCACGGTACGCTTTCAGCGCGAACGCGGAGATCAGCATGCCTTCCACCAGCAGGTGCGGCAGCTGTTCCATCAGCAGGCGGTCTTTATAGGTACCCGGCTCCATTTCATCGGCGTTACACAGCAGGTAACGGATGTTCATGGATTCATCTTTCGGCATCAGGCTCCACTTCAGACCGGTGGAGAAGCCCGCACCGCCGCGCCCTTTCAGGCCAGAATCTTTTACCGCATTAACGATGTCGTCTGGCGCCATGCCGCCGAGGGCTTTACGCGCACCGGCATAGCCGTTTTTGCTCTGATATTCGTCGAGCCAGACCGGCTGTTTGTCATCACGCAGACGCCAGGTCAGCGGATGCGTCTCAGCAGTACGAATTACAGTTTTCATTTGTACTGCTCCAGCAGGTCAGGAATCGCTTCCGGCGTCAGATGGCTGTGAGTGTCCTCATCAATCATCATGGTCGGTCCCTTGTCGCAGTTACCCAGGCAGCAGGTTGGCAGCAGGGTAAAGCGTCCGTCGAACGTCGTCTGGCCCGGCTTAATATTAAGTTTCTTCTCAATCGCAGCCTGAATGCCCTGATAACCGGTAATGTGGCAGACAACACTGTCACAGTAGCGGATCACATGGCGGCCGACCGGCTGACGGAAGATCTGGCTGTAGAACGTGGCTACGCCTTCTACGTCACTTGCCGGAATGCCCAGCACTTTTGCGATCTCATAGATCGCCCCATCCGGCACCCAACCACGCTGTTTCTGTACGATTTTCAGCGCTTCAATGGACGCCGCACGCGGGTCTTCGTAGTGGTGCATCTCGTGCTCAATGGCGGCACGCTCTGCTTCACTCAGCTCAAAAGCCTCGGTTTGTGGTTGTTGATTCTCGTGCATAATTAGCGGTCCACATCTGACATAACAAAATCGATACTACCCAGATACACAATCAGGTCGGAGACCAGACTGCCGCGAATGGCGGCCGGGATCTGCTGCAGGTGCGCAAAGCTTGGCGTACGCACGCGGGTACGGTAGCTCATGGTGCTGCCGTCGCTGGTGAGGTAGTAGCTGTTGATACCCTTGGTCGCTTCAATCATCTGGAAGGATTCTTGTGCCGGCATGACCGGGCCCCAGGAAACCTGCAAGAAGTGGGTGATCAGGGTTTCGATATGTTGCAGCGTGCGCTCTTTCGGTGGCGGCGTCGTCAGCGGGTGATCCGCCTTGAACGGGCCTTCCGGCATGTTGTTGAGGCACTGCTCAAGGATGCGCAGGCTCTGGCGCAGCTCTTCCACTTTCAGCATCACGCGGGTGTAGCAGTCGGAAACGCCGCCGCCAACCGGGACTTCAAAGTCGAAGTTCTCGTAGCCAGAGTAAGGACGGGCTTTACGCACGTCGAAATCAATACCGGTTGCGCGCAGGCCAGCACCTGTGGTCCCCCACTCCAGCGCCTCTTTCGCGCCGTAGGCGGCAACGCCCTGGGAGCGGCCTTTCAGGATGGAGTTACGCAGCGCGGCTTTCTCGTAAGACGCCAGACGTTTCGGCATCCAGTCGAGGAATTCACGCAGCAGGCGGTCCCAGCCGCGCGGCAGATCGTGCGCCACGCCGCCGATGCGGAACCAGGCCGGGTGCATACGGAAACCGGTAATCGCTTCCACCAGATCGTAAATTTTCTGACGGTCGGTAAAGGCGAAGAAGACCGGCGTCATCGCACCAACGTCCTGAATGAACGTGGAGATGTACAGCAGGTGGCTGTTAATACGGAACAGTTCAGACAGCATCACGCGAATCACGTTAACGCGATCCGGGACGGTGATGCCTGCCAGTTTCTCAACGGCCAGCACGTATGGCATCTCGTTTACGCAGCCGCCGAGGTATTCGATACGGTCAGTATACGGAATGTAGCTGTGCCAGGACTGACGCTCGCCCATCTTCTCGGCACCACGGTGGTGGTAGCCAATGTCAGGCACGCAGTCGACAATCTCTTCGCCGTCAAGCTGAAGAATAATTCGGAATGCACCGTGCGCAGACGGGTGGTTTGGACCGAGGTTAAGGAACATGAAGTCCTCGTTTTCGGTGCCGCGCTTCATGCCCCAGTCTTCCGGCTTGAAGGTCAGCGCTTCCATCTCCAGATCCTGCTTGGCTTTGGTCAGCTCAAACGGGTCGAATTCAGTGGCGCGTGCCGGGTAGTCTTTACGCAGCGGGTGGCCAGTCCAGGTCTGCGGCATCATGATGCGCGTCAGATGCGGGTGGCCGTCGAAGGTCATGCCGAACATTTCCCAGGTTTCACGCTCGTACCAGTTGGCGTTCGGGAAAAGTTTGGTGATCGTCGGAAGATGCATGTCGTTTTCAGACAATGCCACCTTGAGCATGATATCCGTGTTGCGGTCTATTGAGATCAGGTGGTAGAAAACGGAAAAATCCGCAGCAGGGAGACCCTGGCGGTGCGTTCTCAGACGTTCGTCCATGCCGTGTAAGTCAAACAGCATGACGTAAGGTTTTGGCAATTTCTTGAGGAAATCGACAACTTCCAGTAATTGCTCACGCTTCACCCAAACAACGGGTACCCCGGTGCGGGTGGCCTGAACAGTAAAGGCATCCGGCCCAAAACGGTTGCGCAGTTCGCCAATGACGGGGTCATCGCGATGATCCCGGGTCTGCCAGGCGGCTTCTTGCGCGGTTAAGTCGGTCATATTGTTCACCATTGCAAATGGTCCGTGGTGACTGTTAAGCCTGGCTTCGCGCTATTTGAGTAGTGATATGCGAAGGTGTTCTCCAGGCCCACAGGCGCAAATTAAATTTCGTCAGGCGTACGCAGGTTGGTGACGGCAATACGTTCACCACGTTTACGCTCGCGCTCAGACTGCATGTTCGCGCGATAGACACCTTGATCGCCAACAACCCAGGAGAGCGGACGGCGTTCTTTACCGATTGACTCCTGCAGCAGCATCAGCGCCTGCATATAGGCCTCTGGACGCGGCGGGCAGCCCGGGATGTACACATCCACCGGAATGAACTTATCAACGCCCTGCACAACGGAATAAATGTCGTACATACCGCCGGAGTTTGCACATGCGCCCATGGAGATAACCCATTTTGGCTCCAGCATCTGGTCATAAAGACGCTGAATAACCGGTGCCATCTTGGTAAAGCAGGTCCCGGCCACCACCATCAGGTCAGCCTGACGTGGAGAAGCACGCAGTACCTCGGCCCCAAAACGCGCAACGTCATGCACCGCAGTGAATGACGTCACCATTTCAACGTAGCAGCAAGAAAGGCCAAAGTTGTATGGCCAGATGGAGTTCTTACGACCCCAGTTGACCATATCGTGCATGGCATGTTCGAGCTTGCCCATGTACACGCTTTTGTTGACTTCTTGCTCCAGGGGGTCGGTTACGATCTCCTGTTTTTGCAGGGGGTAACGGTCATTCTCACCGTTAGGATCTATGCGGGTGAGCGTATAATCCATCTTATTGCCTCGCTGTTACTGCTGACGATTAGAGATACTGTTTTCCGGGTTGATGTGTTCACGGCGTGAACGCACAGGTGTCCAGTCCAGCGCGCCAATACGCACCAGATAAACCAGACCGGCCAGTAACACTAAAATGAAAATTGCGGCCTCGACAAAGCCCACCCAACCACTTTCGCGAATGGAGGTAGACCACGCGAAGAGGTAAAGCGCTTCCACGTCGAAAATGACGAAGAACATGGCTACCAGGTAGAACTTGGCAGACAGGCGTAAGCGAGCGGTACCTACTGAATCAATACCTGATTCGAAAGGTGTGTTTTTGTGCCTTGCGCGGGCGCGACCGCCCAGGAACCAGCCGCCGACTAACATCAGGCAGCACAGGCCAATGGCTACAATAAGAAAGATTGCGAATGCCCAGTGATGAGCGATGACTTCTGTGGATGTTGACATACTCATTGCTTACTCATCAAAAGTGATACCGACGACACTGCTCTTGCTGGCAGATGGGCATCACATCGATTCATGGGGAGGAACAAAATAACCTTACACTAACTGTCAGAAATGAGACATAGACAGCAAAATGATGGGGTTTTTTACTCCTTTCTATAACCTTTTGTCAACTTTAACAAAGGTTTCTTCACATTAAATTACAACGTGCGATTCTCATTAACATTTGGTGCCCTTTAACCCTGGTGGGTACATGACTTTACGTCAAATGCATCTTGTTGAATCGTGTCCGTTTTGGAAGTAAAAAAAATAACCCTCCTATTTTGACAGGATTTGCCAACGATTCCTCCCCCCAAATGGGAGTATTTTCTTGATCTGAGACACGCTTTTGTTAATTCAATCAAAAAAACAGCAACATATTTCCTATTTTTTTAACATCGGCGGGGTATTAGGCAAGTTAGAAGAGGTATCGTTTATAACTTAACCAAAAGCATTTTCTGCATTGATAAATAAGCGGTATTTGCTTTAACCCTGCTCCGTTCGCGGTTATGAATAGCAAAAAAAACCACTCGCAGGAAAAAATCATGCGAGTGGCTCTTTTTTGCACTTACATTTTGTTACGAGAATTTTGGGGGAATGATCACTCAAAATCCCTTTCCACAATCAGGGAGTCATCCCCTCCTTCCGGAGTAACAGGCGCGTACTGCCATGGATTGTGGTAGTTTTCCATTGCCTCGAATACCACTTTCGCTAGCTCGTTGTTGCTGGCGGCATTATGGCACAGCAGGTACTCCGTATCCGGCAACGACGGGAGTCCCTCAGATTGACCCAGCACACGCAGATCGGGGCTCATCATCTCCACCGGACGGGCTGTTACGCCAAGTCCGGCCTTCACTGCCGCTCGTACCGCAGGCAACGTTGACGCAACGTACGCCAGGCGCCACGGAATACTGGCTTCGTTGAGCGCAGTCAGCACCATATCGCGGAACGGACTAGGATCGTCCAGCAGGACCAGGGGTATTGGCTCACCTTTTTGCAATACGTACTCCGCGGCACAGTACCAGTGCGTAGGAGAAGTACGCAGCGTCAGGCAGTCATACTGGCCAGGTCGATGCGTGGTGACCACCAGGTCAACCTCGTTTTCTTTCAGCATCTCAACCATGAAGGCATTGCGTTTAACGCTAACGTCCAGGGCAAGCTTCGGATAAACCGAGCTAATTCGGTTGAGAAGGAAGGGCAAAATGGTATCTGCTGATTCATCTGACGCCCCTAATGTTAACACTCCCTGAAGGTTGCTAAACATTAATGACATACAGGCTTCATCATTAAAGCGCAGTATCTTTCTGGCATAACCCAGAAGCTGAATACCATGTTCTGTTAAAAGCTTATTACGTCCATGACGCGCAAAAAGCTCTTTACCAACCAGTTGTTCCAGCCGCTGCATTTGCTGACTCACGGCGGACTGGGTACGGCAAACGGCGGCAGCAGCTGCTGCAAAAGTGTTGAGATCGGCGACCGCAACAAACGTTCTCAGCAGATCGAGGTCGAGATTCATTATCGGACGATTTGCATTTATCATATCTTTTCACTTTCAGGTTGCTCGTGCGGAGCTGCCCGGGTTGAAGCTGTGTGTAACAGTTAAGCAATTCCTTCTGAAGAGTTTCCCTCGCGTCCCGGCCCGGCAGACTGCCTGACAGATAGTTATTGTACTTTGGTATATCAACAGTCAGAAATCACGTTTCATGACGTTATTTTTATTCTCTTGCGTTCAGGATATTTCGTTATCTGAAGGTAGATGTAAATTCCATTAAGAGTAAGACATGTTTTCTGCCATCTATATCGCGGCGTTGCCAGCGTAGCAAGATGTGACTTACCCAATCAGCCAGAGATTACTTTAACAATAACAATCGATTAATACAGGAAGGCAGAAGCTGATATACGTAACAAGCCTATCGCTACGCTGCATTCCCAAAACACATCTTAACCCAAATCCACTATATTTATAAGTCTTATTGCAATATAACGGATTTAACGCCAATGATAAGCAACTACACTCTTTTTATTAAAATTAACGAAAGTTGCATTTTCGTCGTTAATAATAAATAAAGTTTAATTTAGATTCAGGCCATTCATTAATAACACTTAACATTAATTTCACATGAGTAACTTTTAACCTGGCTTTGCTAATAGAGCAAACTGTATCTCAGCATTCAGGTTTTACGAATGGTCACTCAGGGGGACTAACGCTTCAGCCCGGATCGTCTTTTTATTTAAATCAGAATAATATTAATATTAATATTTATGTGAAACTTTCAGCATAAAAAACCCAACATTAAGCGTTTTCACGGTAATTTCAGGCGTAAAATCACTCCATCATTAGATTAAGCAATCACAGCAGTGCTGCCTGGTTGGACAAAATCTTCTTCTGTGCGCCCTTCAAAACGAAGCGCGGTGGGAGTACATTGTTCCGTGCTGCTTCCACGGCAGGAAGTTGCAATAATAGCGAAAAGGTTAAAGGTTCATGTCCCCTATCGAAAAATCCAGCAAGCTCGACAACGTCTGTTACGACATCCGTGGCCCGGTACTCAAAGAGGCAAAACGCCTTGAAGAGGAAGGCAATAAGGTTCTGAAACTCAACATCGGCAACCCCGCGCCATTTGGTTTTGAAGCGCCGGATGAGATCCTGGTGGATGTGATCCGTAACCTGCCCACTGCACAAGGCTACTGCGATTCAAAAGGGCTTTATTCCGCCCGTAAAGCCATTATGCAGCACTATCAGGCTCGCGGTATGCGCGACGTCACCGTTGAAGATATCTACATTGGCAACGGTGTCTCGGAGCTGATCGTTCAGGCGATGCAGGCGCTCCTGAACAGCGGCGATGAAATGCTGGTTCCCGCTCCAGACTATCCGCTGTGGACGGCTGCGGTATCGCTCTCCAGCGGTAAAGCGGTGCACTATCTTTGCGATGAATCGTCGGACTGGTTCCCGGATCTGGATGACATTCGCGCCAAAATAACACCGCGCACCCGGGGAATCGTGATCATTAACCCGAATAACCCGACGGGCGCGGTCTATTCAAAAGAGCTGCTGATGGAGATCGTCGAGATCGCCCGCCTGCACAACCTGATCATCTTTGCCGACGAGATTTACGACAAGATCCTGTACGACGCGGCGCAGCACCACTCTATCGCCGCGCTGGCGCCCGATCTGCTGACGGTCACCTTTAACGGACTGTCTAAAACTTACCGCGTTGCCGGTTTCCGTCAGGGCTGGATGGTACTGAACGGTCCGAAAAAACATGCGAAAGGCTACATTGAAGGGCTGGAGATGCTGGCATCCATGCGTCTGTGCGCCAACGTACCGGCGCAACATGCGATCCAGACAGCACTCGGGGGCTATCAAAGCATCAGCGAGTTTATCGTTCCAGGCGGCCGCCTCTATGAACAGCGCAACCGTGCATGGGAATTAATTAATGATATTCCGGGCGTCTCCTGCGTGAAGCCTAACGGCGCGCTGTATATGTTCCCGAAAATCGACGCGAAGCGCTTCAATATTCACGACGACCAGAAAATGGTGCTCGACTTCCTGTTGCAGGAAAAAGTGCTGCTGGTTCAGGGGACGGCGTTTAACTGGCCGTGGCCGGATCACGTGCGTATTGTAACCCTGCCGCGCGAAGACGATCTCGAAATGGCCATCAGCCGCTTCGGACGATTCCTCTCGGGGTACCATCAGTAACGCTGACTTTCCGCCGGGTGGCGCTGCGGTATGAACCGGAAACATG
>NZ_NRIQ01000045.1:0-31412 GCF_020224095.1 Enterobacter sp. CCUG 70166 | reverse complement strand
TTCAGTAAACCACTTCACTAACTTATCAACAAATATCCCGAATTTTTAATAACGATACAGAAAGATGGAGCGAATTTCTGATGAGCATCCACTATCAGTCCACGGTGGAGCTTGCCAGGAGCGAGTTGCTTGATACGCCTCTTAAAGACGCGATTGGTGCTATAAATATCCCACGGCTTGAAGAACTGACGGCCTTGTGGGGTTTCGCTGAAGCATGGCAGCGAGTGGCACCACATATTCAGATGCGAGACTGGCTGGTTTCTTATAGCCGGATGGATGAGAAGTGTCAGGCTCTCGCCGAACCGCAACTCAAAGTCGCAGTGCAAATGCTGAATCAGAGTTATGCTGTTTCACTCAGAGAAAAGAATGATGAAGGTTTCGTATTGAGTCTGCAGAAACTGATGGCTGACGGGCGGATAAGCCTAGAGCCTTTCGTCGAAAGGCAAATATCGTTTATTGTGAGTAAACTTGATGAAATTCAGGATTCAGAAAAATTGGAGGCTGAATCCACGCAGACGTTGCTGCAGGAAGCTGATTCATACTCTGTTCTGGCCGGTGAATCACTACTGAATAAAATGGAGAATTTTGTAGATGGCGTATTTTATGTGGAATACCTTGTCAATAATGAAGAGACCTTGTCAAACCTGAAAATTGGCACACTAGATATCGGAAATCACGGTCGGGAGGAGATGTTACGCTATGGAGCTGAGCAACCTCAGATAGACCTTTTTAATCCGGGAATTATCCGGCATATCAATATTGCATCGAAGGCGGTACAGAACGTAATTGGAAAGAATGATGGTACAGGTGGGGCTCAGGTTAGCTCTGCAATAATGACGCTTAAAAATCGTCAGGTTGTTGAGGACGTTATCCATTTCAGAAAAATTGTTCTGAGCCCGGACTGGAATAATAATGTTTTAAATCAATATTATCTTAATAATACGGCGACGAGGAATCTCTTCCCTGCGGAATTTGCTGCACAGGCTGTTGCTCACATGGTGCTCCATGGTAACTATGCCGGTATCGAGTCGTACAGTGAACATATTGGTGAGGAACGGTTTGACCTGGCTTTGGCTGCATATCTTCGTTATCTACGTACTGCCGAGAGTATCTTTATAGCACTTAAGGATAAAAATGTTCTGCCGTACATCAAAAATGCTGTTGGCAGGATTGTTGATTTAGGTCTTCTGGTGAATATACCTGTCCTGAGCTTTGTTAAAGGTCAGTATGACGTCATCAAAGAAGCTACAAATGCAACCTCTCTTTTAATATTTGTGCGAGAGCGTCAAAAAGCACTGTCAGAGAAAATAATTGAGTCTGATGTGAATGCTATGGGTCCAGTATTTCTCCATGACGTATATCAGTCAGGTGAGCAGTTTGATATTTTGAAGAAAAAGCTGAACGCCCTGGCATGTGGAGTATTTAGTTCTTCTGAAAGGCTTATTGAGTGTTTTACGGTTCTTCCTGTGAACATGCGCTTTATCCTTGAACAAATGCAACTTCAGGGGCAGCATATCCGGATGGAAGGTAGTGTGGGTATCTTTGCATCATGGTTCCGTGATGCAGAGCCAGACGTTGTCACAAATGCCGAGAACATTCATTTCCTGTGGTCTTGCCTCGACGATACCCAGAGAGAGACTGTACTTGATGAGTTGCACGATGTCTTACTTGAAAGACATATTCGTATTGACAGCCGTATTGCGATTATTACCCGTTTTCATAATGAGTTGTCGTTTATTGAACCTGAGAAGGCCGTTGAACGCAGGGCTATTGCGGCGCTGTTTAGCGCTTCTGTTGATAATGTATTATTGTCTCAATGGCTTGACCGTCAGACGTTTTCATTTTCATCATGGTCTCCGGAGGACGCCCGTACGGCAACGAGTTGTATAATGAATAACTCGGAGATTTTTCCTCTCATCTGCAGGAATTCACAGTATATTAAAAACAGAATGTTACCAGAGAAAGCGGACGTTACAGAAGATAGTGATACGTTTCCGGACTGAGTTCGTTCTTTAAATCCTATACCTGAAGACCACAGCGGTGGTCTTTGGGAGTTTTTTTATTGCCTGATATACATTAAGCATGTTATATCTTGCTAAGAAATAATCATTCAGGGATTAATCATAACTACTGAAGTTATGTTGTGTTCTTTTCTTTTAAAAATAAATTATTCAGATTTATTTTCTATTGATTTAATGAGGTAGGGAATGACAGAAAGTGCTTTGCTTTTGCGAGAGGCATTTAATGAATCGGTTAACTATATGACATGGTCTTTTTATTCACTGATAACTGCTTACGTTTCGATGGCTTTTTATGATAGAGTTGAGGTTAAGACCCGAATAAATAATTATCTGAATAAGTTACTTTTCGTGATTGCTATGTCCGTTTTTATCCCAAATATGTACTTTGTTTCAATGGTGTTCAGTCAGAAGTTAGGCACCGCAGCTGGCGTTGCGTCATTCATTATTGGGCTACTTTTCATGATGTTAAACTCGGCGCCTGTAATTACTGGTATCGTACAGCAGCGCAAAGATTGAGTTTTATGAGTATAGTCAGTTGGGTTTTCATCTGTTTTATCAGACTTAGAAAAATGAAATCTTTCAATTCATTGATTTTAAACGCAAAAAAATTTCTAAATGATCAGAATTATAGGGTGCTCGCTCTGTTCGATCACCGAACACGAAGGTCGTATTATTCAGAGCCGTTCCGAAGAGTCGATTGTTAACGAGATCGAAGCCATTCGCGACACGGTCCCGGGCTTTACCGGCGTAATCTCCGATCTGGGTGGCCCAACGGCTAACATGTACATGCTGCGCTGCAAATCGCCGCGCGCTGAGCAGACCTGTCGTCGTCTCTCCTGCGTCTATCCGAGCATTTGCGAGCATATGGACACCAACCACGAGCCGACGATCAACCTTTACCGTCGCGCCCGTGACCTGAAAGGCATCAAGAAGATCCTGATCGCCTCCGGCGTGCGTTACGACATTGCGGTGGAAGATCCGCGCTACATCAAAGAGCTGGCGACGCACCACGTGGGCGGTTATCTGAAGATCGCCCCGGAGCACACCGAAGAGGGCCCGCTGTCCAAAATGATGAAGCCGGGCATGGGCAGCTATGACCGCTTTAAACAGCTGTTTGATACCTTTTCAAAACAGGCGGGGAAAGAGCAGTATCTGATCCCATACTTCATCTCCGCGCACCCCGGCACCCGGGATGAAGACATGGTGAACCTGGCGCTGTGGCTGAAGCAGCGTCGATTCCGTCTGGATCAGGTGCAGAACTTCTACCCGTCGCCGCTCGCTAACTCGACGACCATGTATTACACCGGCAAAAACCCGCTAAGTAAGATTGGCTATAAGAGTGAAGACGTGGTGGTGCCGAAAGGGGATAAACAGCGCCGTCTGCACAAAGCGCTGCTGCGCTATCACGACCCGAAAAACTGGCCGCTGATCCGTCAGGCGCTGGAAGAGATGGGGAAAAAGCACCTGATCGGCTCGCGTCGTGATTGCCTGGTGCCTGCGCCAACGCTGGAAGAGATGCGCGAAGCGCGCCGCCAGAACCGCAATACGCGCCCGGCGCTGACCAAGCACACGCCAATTGTGCATCAGCGTTCGAACGGTGTTGCGGGAACGAAGAAGAACGTAAAACGTAAGACCGGTTAAACCTGTAAAATGCCCGGTGGCGCTGCGCTTACCGGGCCTACAGGTCTAACCCTCTCCCCTCCGGGGAGAGGGCAGGGTGAGGGGAAACTACCCGCCAAACTGATCCGGGTCCGGCCCAAGCCGCTTGCCCTGATCCAGCTTCGCAATCTCACCCAGCTCGTCTTTATCCAGGCGGAAATCCCAGACGTCGAAGTTCTCGGCGATACGCGATGGCGTGACCGATTTCGGGATCACCACCAGACCGCTATCCAGATGCCAGCGAATGACGATCTGCGCCGGCGTTTTGCCGTACTTATCCGCCAGTTCACGAATGATTTTCTGGTCAAACACCCCTTCGCCGCCCTGGGCCAGCGGGCTCCAGGATTCGGTCTGGATCTTGTGCGTGGCGTTCCACGAATGAAGCTGGCGCTGCTGCATCAGCGGATGCAGTTCAATCTGGTTAATCACCGGCGCGACGCCCGTTTCATCAATCAGGCGTTGCAGGTGATGAACCTGGAAATTACAGACGCCGATGCTTTTTATCAGCCCCTCTTTTTGCAGCTCAATCATCCCTTTCCAGGCATCAACGTAATGGTCGATAGCCGGTACCGGCCAGTGCATGAGATAAAGATCGACGAAATCGAGCTGGAGTTTCTCCAGGCTCTCCTGTAACGCTTCGCGTGGACGCTTTTGATCGTCGTTCCACAGCTTGGTGGTGATGAATAACTCATCGCGGGGAATGCCAGCGCTGGCAAGCGCGGTCCCCACGCCGTCCTCGTTTTTATAGGCGGCGGCGGTATCAATGGACCGATAGCCGACTTCCAGGGCTTTATGAATGGCGGAGACGACCTCGTCGTTACCGGCTTTCCATACACCTAGCCCCAGCTGGGGCATCACGTTGCCGTCCTGTAGCTTGATTACGGTTTGGTTTGCCATTTTTCCTCCTTCAGGTGCTCATCGCCGGAGGGAACCTCCGACGATGTGATGTGCATTAAGTCTGGACGAAATGTCAAAAAACGAAAGTCAGGATCCTAAAAACGCTTAGCGTGCCGCTTCGTAAATACGACGGCTGACGTCCAGGGTGATGTCGCCGTGCTCGCCGATCTGCGTCATACCGTGTGCTTCCAGCTTCGCCAGCAGGGCAGGGATGGAGCTGCCGTCCAGGTCGTAGTCAGAGAGACGCGTTGGCACACCCAGGCTTTCAAAGAAGTGACGGGTGGCTTCAATCGCGGCATCAATACGCGCATCGTCGGAACCCTCGGTGATGTTCCAGACGCGTTCGGCGTACTGGAGCAGTTTGGCGCGTTTAGCGTCACGTTTTTCATTCCACAGCGCAGGCAGAACCACCGCCAGCGTCTGGGCGTGATCCAGGCCGTGCATCGCCGTCAGCTCGTGACCGAGCATATGGGTCGCCCAGTCCTGTGGCACGCCTGCACCGATAAGGCCATTCAGTGCCTGTGTTGCAGCCCACATCACGTTAGCACGCACGTCATAGTTTTCAGGTTCTTTCAGCGCTTTCGGACCTTCTTCAATCAGCGTCAGCAGAATGCCTTCCGCGAAACGATCCTGAATTTTGGCGTTCACCGGGTAAGTGACGTACTGCTCAACGGTGTGAACAAAGGCGTCGACCACGCCGTTCGCCACCTGACGCGCAGGCAGGGTATAGGTGTAAACCGGATCGAGGATCGCGAACACGGGCTGAACGTGTTCGTTCATAAAGGCCTGCTTGTCACCGGTGGTTTTACGGGAGATGACCGCGCCTTTGTTGGACTCAGAGCCGGTGGCCGGCAGCGTCAGCACGGAGCCCATCGGGATCGCACTGCTGATGTCGCTGCCGCCCGTTTCCAGAATATGCCACGGGTCGATGCCGTCAGCGTAATGCGCTGCCGCCGCGATGAATTTGGTGCCGTCCAGCACGGAACCGCCGCCCACCGCCAGCAGGAAAGTGATCTGCTCCTCACGGGCGATTTTTACCGCGTTCATCAGCGTTTCATAAGACGGGTTAGGCTCGATACCGCCGAACTCGCGTACGTCCAGCCCTTCCAGAGCGCTGTAAACCTGATCCAGTACGCCGGTTTTTTTCACGCTGCCGCCGCCGTAGGTAATCAGGACGCGGGCGTCCGTCGGGATTTGCGCGCGCAGGTCAGCGATAGCGTCTTTACCAAACAGAATGCGGGTTGGGGTGTGAAGATTAAAGTTGTTCATGGCTTGTTCCCTGTAGTGGGTAAAAAATCGTGGTGGCGCAGAAGGCAACCTGATGCTGCACATTGTGGCGGGCAGGCGCTATCCTCTCAATGCACATTCCTGCCGATGTCTTGCCCATTTCTACAGCACGCTGGAGAAACGGTAAGAAAATGCGCACACTGTCAGCGTCGGAAACCGTACCCGGAGTAACTGAAAATGAACCGTGATGCCATCTGCCGCCAGCTAACGTCGCAGATTAAAAGACTGATAGATAACGGAAATGATTCGGCTGAGCTGTTGCCGGATATCCGATTGCTCTACGGTACCCAGCCCGGAACGCGCACCCCGGTGATGTATCAGCCCGGCATCGTGTTTCTCTTTTCTGGCCATAAGATTGGCTATATCAATGAGCGCGTGTTCCGTTACGACACCAATGAATATCTGCTTCTGACTGTACCTTTACCCTTCGAATGTGAAACTTTCGCGACAGAGGTGGTACCGCTGGCCGGGATCCGCGTCAACGTCGACATTCTCCAGTTGCAGGAGTTGCTGATGGAGATTGGGGAGGACGAACTTTTCCGGCCGTCGATGGCGGCAAGCGGTATCAACTCCGCGACCTTATCGGAGGAAATTCTCTGCGCGATTGAACGCCTGTTAGACGTGATGGAAAGGCCTCTGGATGCGCGTATTCTCGGAAAGCAGATTATCCGCGAAATTCTTTACCATGTGCTGCTGGGACCGGGCGGCGGGGCGCTGCTGGCGCTGGTAAGCCGGCAAACGCACTTCAGCCTCATTAGTCGCGTGCTGAAGCGCATCGAGAGCCAGTACACGGAAAACCTCAGCGTTGATCAGCTGGCGGCGGAAGCCAATATGAGCGTCTCGGCGTTTCACCATAACTTTAAATCCGTCACCAGCACGTCGCCGTTGCAGTACCTCAAAACTTACCGTCTGCATAAGGCGCGGATGCTGATGATCCACGATGGCATGAAGGCCAGCGCCGCGGCGATGCGGGTCGGGTATGAAAGCGCTTCGCAGTTTAGTCGGGAATTTAAGCGTTACTTCGGCGTCACGCCGGGGGAAGATGCGTCACGTATCAGAACCATGCAGGGAGCGTGAGGGGAAACGGAGGCCGGGTAAGCGGTAGCGCCACCCGGCTTTTATTTATGCGCTGCAATACTTTTTCTTGATCACCACCGCAATGGTCCCCACCAGCCCTGCAACCAGCAGGAAAATCGGCAGGATCATCAGGAAAGTCATCACCTGGTCTTCATGGCGCTTAACAAAGGGGATCATATTCAGCGCGTAGCCGAGCGTGGTGACCACGCCCACCCAGAGCAGAGCGCTCAGCCAGTTGAAGAACTGGAAGCGGCGGTTAGAGAGGCCTGAAATACCCGCCATGGTAGGCAACAGGGTGCGAACGAACGCCAGAAAACGCCCGGCAAGCAACGCCAGCAGGCCGTGACGGTCAAACATGCAGGTCGCGCGCTGATGATATTTATGCGGCAGCTGCGCCAGCCAGCCTTTCACCACGCGGGTGTTTCCAAGCCAGCGCCCTTGCAGGTAGCTCAGCCAGCAGCCGAGACTGGCCGCAGAGGTAAGGATCACCATTGTCGGTGCGAAGCCCATCACACCCTTGCCGATTAACGCCCCTGCGAGCAGGAGCAGGCTGTCACCGGGTAAAAATGAGGCTGGCAGTAATCCATTTTCCAGAAACAGCGTCGCGAACATCACGAAATAGACAATCCCGACGACATGCGGGTCCGCCAGCGCGGCAAAATCGTGTTGCCAGAGCGCCGTGATGATATTTTGAATAACAGCCATGGACTTTCCTGTGGAACAGCAGATATAACGCTATTGTACTCCCAATTTTGCCTGTCGGGGTTGATCGCAGGCGCATCTCATACAGACTTTTCTGCTTGCGGTGTTCAGAATAGCGTCCAGGGAGTACATGTCAGCCAGCACTTTACACGATGCGCTCAAATCCTGCCGATAAATCCGCAATTAAATCGTCCACATTTTCCAGCCCGATATGCAGGCGGATTAAGGTCCCCTCGAAGTCCACCTCGCCGCCCGGGCGCAGGGCCGCAATCTGCTCCGGCTGATTGGGCAGGATCAACGATTCAAACCCACCCCATGAATAGGCCATGCTGAAGAGGGTAAAGTTATCCAGATAGCTTGCCAGCTCGGCGTCATTCAGGCGCTTCTTAAGAACAAATGAGAACAACCCGCTGCTGCCCGTAAAGTCACGTTGCCAGTATTCGTGGCCCTTGCTGCCCGGCAGCGCCGGATGGTTAACGCGCTCCACCTGCGGATGCAGCGCCAGCCACTGAGCAATTTGCAGGCTGCTTTCGTGATGCTGACGCAGACGCACGCCGAGCGTACGGATGCCCCGGCTGGTCATGTAGGCGGTATCGGCATCCACCATCTGGCCCATCAGGTAGGCGTTTTCACGCAATTGCTCCCAGCAGCGGGCATTAGATACCGCCGTACCGATCATGCCGTCTGAGTGGCCAATCAGGTATTTGGTCGCCGCCTGAATGGAGATATCGATGTCAAATTCCAGGGCTTTAAACAGCACACCTGCCGCCCAGGTGTTGTCGATCATGATGATCGCTTCCGGCGCTATGCTGCGCACCGCCTTCACGATGGCCGGGACATCATGCACTTCCATGGTGATGGAGCCGGGAGATTCCAGGAACACAACGCGCGTGTTGGGCTGAATAAGCCCGGCAATACCGGCCCCAATCAGCGGATCGAACCAGCTGGTGGTGACGCCGAGCTTGCTGAGTATTTTGGTGCAGAAGTCCTGGCTTGGCTCGTAGGCGGTATTGGTCATCAGGATGTGGTCACCCTGTTCAACAAACGCCAGAATGGTATTGGCGACCGCCGCCGCACCGCACGGGAACAGCGCGCAGCCCGCGCCGCCCTCCAGTTCGCACATGGCTTCCTGCAACGAGAAATGGGTTAACGTGCCACGGCGACCGTAAAACAGCCCGCCCTTCGTGCGATTACGCGTGGCGATTTTTTTATCTTCGACGGTATCAAACACCAGCGAGGAGGCACGCTGGATCACGCTGTTGACCGAGCCCTGGGTGTATTTTTTACTGCGTCCTGCCTGCACCAGCGTGGTCTCAAGCTGCTTTTTAGTCATGTTCGCTAACCCTATTTTTTATACGTCTGGACGTCCAGACTACCACGATTGTCACAATGTGCATCCGGATGCTTATCGAATAAGCAGAAAATATTATCAAATATTCGCATAAGAAATTTTTACTGCGTAAGCGCAAGGAAAGTGAGCGAAAATTACGGCACTATGTAAATACTAATGAGAACTACTATCAATTCGACGACGTTTTGATATTATTACGTTCAGATTGTGTGATTTGCGTCCTGGAGATACAGAGTGGGTAATAATTTGATGCAGACGGATCTCTCCGTTTGGGGCATGTATCAACATGCTGACATCGTCGTTAAGGTTGTGATGATCGGCCTGATTCTGGCGTCCGTGATCACCTGGGCTATCTTCTTCAGCAAGAGCGCCGAACTTCTTTCACAAAAACGCCGCCTCAAGCGTGAGCAGAAGCAGCTGGCGGAAGCCCGCTCTCTGGATCAGGCTTCTGATATCACCTCATCCTTCCATGCGAAAAGCCTGACTACCCTGTTAGTGAACGAAGCGCAGAACGAGCTGGAACTCTCCGCAGGCAGTGAAGATAACGAAGGCATTAAAGAGCGTACCGGCTTCCGTCTGGAGCGTCGCGTTGCGGCCGTGGGTCGTCATATGGGCCGCGGTAACGGCTACCTGGCGACTATCGGCGCTATCTCCCCGTTCGTCGGCCTGTTCGGTACCGTCTGGGGCATCATGAACAGCTTTATCGGTATCGCCCAGACGCAGACCACTAACCTTGCGGTCGTCGCGCCGGGTATCGCAGAAGCGCTGCTGGCAACGGCTATCGGTCTGGTTGCCGCTATCCCTGCGGTAGTTATCTATAACATCTTCGCGCGCATGATTGGCAGTTACAAAGCCACACTGGGTGACGTTGCCGCGCAGGTTCTGCTGCTGCAAAGCCGCGATCTGGACCTGAACGCCAGCGCCGTTAAACCGGTGCATGCGGCGTCCAAACTGCGCGTAGGTTGATTGTATGGCAATGCGTCTTAATGAAAATCTGGACGATAACGGTGAAATGCACGAGATCAACGTGACGCCGTTTATCGACGTCATGCTGGTTCTGCTGATTATCTTTATGGTTGCCGCGCCGCTGGCGACGGTGGACGTGAAGGTGAATCTGCCAGCGTCCTCCAGCCAGCCGCAGCCGCGTCCGGAAAAGCCTGTCTACCTGTCCGTGAAGGCCGATAAGTCCATGTTCCTGGGCAACGATCCGGTGACGGATGCCTCGGTTATTCCGGCGCTGGACCAGCTGACCGGCGGCAAGAAAGACACCACCGTCTTCTTCCGCGCGGATAAAACCGTCGATTATGAAACCATGATGAAGGTAATGGACACGCTGCATCAGGCGGGATACCTGAAGATTGGCCTGGTCGGCGAAGAGAAAGCGGCCGCGAAGTAAAACGAAGGCGAAGCCGCCTTCCGTGCCGGGTGGCGGCTTCGCCTTACCCGGCCTACAATCTCAGGCTAGCGCCGCCGGGCGAACCACGTTGTCAGCAGTTAGAAGATGTTGTTGACGCCTCTTCATCGAGCGCCACGCAGGTGACGTTTGATGTGCGATAGTTGCCTTCCGAGAGTTTACGGGTCAGGCGCAGGGTGGCTGTCTCGCGTGCCAGCAGGTACTGATAGTTCGTCTCCAGTCGCCCAAGGATCTTCTCTTTAAGCTCAGGGCGCAGCTCAATAATGGCGTTCATCACCGCGCCGTAAATCTCCTCTTTGGCCTGCAAGGCATAAATTTCCCGACGGTTCTGCCATTTCAGGCGCACCAGCGTGGCCGGAATCGAAACCAAGTCCTGCGTTATTCGCGTCATCTCGTCATTTTTTATCTTTTTCAGGGCGTCGAGATTCTGCTTTAAGATAAATTCATCGCTTTTCTTATCATCTAAAGTCAAATAAACGTTATTACCGCTATCATCATTCACGTTAATCATCCCCCAGGTTATAAAAAATGGGATTGCTTTTTTCACGCGTAATTAAGTTAAGCCAAATTTCATTGCCAGCTTCATTTATTTGCTGTGTTTTCTCGGCCATTATTTGACTTAGAGCCTGGGCATCTATTTCCCCTTCGGCCTGTAAATCATTTAGCAGATGAACTAAGGCTTCAATCTTGATGGCACGAAATAATCGTTCTTTTAAATGGCGATCGTACTCTTCCAGCACCATATTACGGGATTTGCCGGTGCGTGAAACACCAATTAATATATCGGCTTCATAGTCGGAGAGTTTTCTTTTTCCTTGAGTGAAATTCGCCTCTTTATCTGCTTCCGTCGAAGGCTGTTCCACAGGCGTAATGTGGTACTTTGCCGGGACAAGATTGTCGGGCAGCATTTTAATTTCCTTTAATTTCAAAAGGGTGGGGTTGGAAAAAGGGTGAGATTCGTTGACAATATCATGAGGCAATTTTAAAATCAAAAAAAATGGAGCCTACCCATGAACAGCATTTTCTTCACGGTCGTAACGTTACTATTACTGACCGCTGGCGTGCTTTTATTGATGCAAGAGTTCAATAAAACGAAAGTGTCAAATGACGCCAGTGAACCATCGCAGCCTGAATTGATGTCCAAAGAGGAGGGGGAAGATCATTTCTCCGTCTTGATGAACGCTGTGACGCCAGTCTGGTACTGGCGGGTGAATCACGAATATATCGATTTCCTCCATGCGACAATTAAGCGAATGAAAATGGCCGAAATTAATGATACGCCCGGCCTGTTCGACGCGCAGCGCCGCTGTAGCGACCTTAATTCGGCGGTCTATAAATATTACGACAATATCAAAAAGCGCTGTCTGAATGGCGAGAAGGTGTCGTATTCCGATTTAGACGTATTAAATCTGCGCCAGTGTTTTCGCGAGTTTAGCCTGGAAGCCTACCCGGAACTGGTCGCACTGGTCTGGCCGGAGTATGCGCGTCCGGATGTGGATCCCAACGAGGTATAGTTGAGATATACTGAGCGCTGGTTTCGTTTGCAGACAGGATTTTATGGAACGCTTCTTTGAAAACGCAATGTATGCCTCTCGCTGGCTGCTCGCACCCGTCTATTTTGGTCTCTCTCTGGCGCTGGTCGCACTGACGATCAAGTTCTTCCAGGAGATATTCCACGTCCTGCCAAACATTTTCTCCGTGGCAGAAGCCGATTTGATTCTGGTTCTGCTGTCGCTGGTGGATATGACGCTGGTAGGAGGATTACTGGTGATGGTGATGTTCTCCGGGTATGAGAATTTCGTCTCTCAGCTTGATATCGCCGAGCACAAAGAAAAGCTCAACTGGCTGGGGAAAATGGACGCCTCATCGCTGAAAAATAAAGTCGCGGCGTCGATTGTGGCGATTTCGTCTATTCACCTGTTACGTGTCTTTATGGATGCTAAAAACGTCCCGGATAATAAGCTGATGTGGTATGTGATTATCCACCTGACGTTTGTACTGTCGGCGTTTGTAATGGGATATCTGGATAAGATCAGTAAGAAATAAATTTACAGCGCCCCTCACCCTGCCCTCTCCCCAGAGGGGAGAGGGTGTTCAAGTTCCCTCTCCCCTCTGGGGAGAGGGTTAGGGTGAGGGGCGAAAGCATCGGACCGCACTATTTATCCGACGACGCCTGCCACAAATTCAGCTCACCATCCGCCACGTGCTGGTCAATCCGCGTCAGTTCATCTTCGGTAAAGCACAGGTTATTCAGCGCCTGAACGTTCTCTTCCAGTTGCTCCGGGCGGCTCGCGCCAATCAGCACTGACGTTACACGTGTATCTTTCAACAGCCAGCTTAGCGCCATCTGCGCCATCGTCTGCCCGCGCGCATGCGCCATCTCGTTCAGCAGACGAAGGCTGCTCAGGTTGGCTTCGGTCAGCATTTTCTCCGTCAGGCCGCGCACTTTTTTCCCTTCGCGCTGCATACGTGAACCGTCCGGAATACCGTTCAGGTATTTTCCGGTCAGCAGGCCCTGCGCCAGCGGGGTAAAGGCGATACAGCCCGTTCCGTTTTTCTCCAGCGCGTCCAGCAGACCAGTCTTGTCGACCCAGCGGTTAAGCAGGTTGTAAGACGGCTGGTGGATCAAAAGCGGGATCTTCCACTCGCGCAGCAATTCGGCCATCGCCGTCGTGCGTTCCGTGGAGTAGGACGAAATGCCGACGTACAGCGCTTTTCCGCTCTGCACCGCGTGTGCCAACGCGGCGGCGGTCTCTTCCATCGGCGTGTTTTCGTCTACGCGGTGAGAATAGAAAATATCCACATACTCCACGCCCATGCGTTTCAGGCTCTGGTCGAGGCTGGCGAGCAGATACTTACGTGAACCACCCGAACCATACGGTCCTGGCCACATGTCGTAGCCCGCTTTGGTGGAGATGATCAGCTCGTCGCGATACCCGGCAAAATCTTCTCGCAGCAGGCGGCCAAAATTTTCTTCAGCGCTGCCTGGAGGGGGGCCGTAGTTGTTGGCAAGGTCAAAATGGGTAATGCCGAGATCGAAGGCCTTACGCAGCAGCGCGCGCTGGGAATCGAGCGCCTGAACGTGGCCAAAGCTGTGCCACAGACCCAGCGACAGCGCCGGTAAGCGCAGGCCGCTTTTGCCGCAGTATCGGTACTGCATGTTTTCGTATCGGCCGGTGTAAGGGTGCCAGGACATGATGTCTCCTTTCTTATCGGTGAATTTTCGAAACAGCGTTTTTATTCTAAGCTTATCAAATCATAAATCATGGAGATAAGCGATGACGCGCCTGACTGCCAAAGATTTTCCGCAAGAGCTGCTTGATTACTATGACTATTACGCCCACGGTAAAATCAGCAAACGCGAATTTCTGAATCTCGCGGCGCGCTATGCCGCAGGCGGCGTAACGGCGCTGATGCTGTTTAATATGCTTAAACCCAACTACGCCCTCGCGGAGCAGGTTAAATTCACCGATCCCGATATTCTTCCGGAATACATCACTTATCCCTCGCCCAATGGTCACGGCGAAGTGCGCGGTTACCTGGTGAAGCCGGCCAAAGCCACCGCGAAAACGCCCGCAGTAGTGGTCGTGCATGAGAACCGGGGGCTGAATCCGTATATTGAAGACGTGGCACGACGCGTGGCGAAAGCGGGGTATATCGCGCTGGCTCCCGACGGCCTGAGCTCGGTGGGGGGATACCCCGGCAACGACGACGAAGGAAAGGTTTTGCAGCAGAAGGTCGACCCGACAAGGCTGATGAACGACTTTTTTGCCGCCATAGAGTTTATGAAAAATCATCCGGAAGCCACCGGGAAGGTGGGGATTACCGGTTTTTGCTACGGCGGCGGCGTATCGAATGCCGCCGCCGTAGCGTATCCGGAACTCGACTGCGCGGTGCCCTTCTATGGTCGTCAGCCGCGGGTGGAGGATGTGCCAAAAATTAGCGCGCCGCTCCTGCTTCATTATGCCGAGCTGGACAAAAATATTAACGAGGGCTGGCCTGCCTATGAAGCCGCGCTGAAATCAAATAATAAGGTTTATGAAGCGTATATCTACCCCGGCGTAAACCATGGATTTCACAACGATTCTACCCCACGCTATGACCAGCCCGCAGCCGAGCTGGCCTGGTCGAGAACGTTAAGCTGGTTTAAAAAATATCTGGAATGATAAGCCCTGCTTAAATAAATCATCACAAAGGGTTATCTTTTCCCCTGTCCCTGCCGATAACGAGGGTAGTACTCGCCTCTGGGCGAATTCACCCTCACGGCAAGGAATACTCAATGAAGATGCTTCGTAATTTCACCATCCGTTTCGTCATGCTGACGGTACTGGGGATCTTTTGTGTCATGTGGGCAGGCGTGGGGCTTTATAGCACCTGGTCTCTGTCTCGTGTTTCTGATGGTAATGACGTTGACCGCCAGCTGGTCAGGCAAATGACGGTGCTGAGCCAGGGCAACGATCAGTATTTCCGTTTCGTCACCCGCCTGAGCCGGGCGATGGAAGCTAAAGCAGCGGGCGGCACGCCGGACCTGGCTCCTGCTCAGCAGGCGCTGGATAACATGAGTAAAAAGCTGGCAGAGATGAAAGCTATCTCCCCGGGCCCGATGGATGAAAAGGTCTCTGCGCAGGTGATTTCCACCTGGCAGGCGCTGCTCGATCGGGGCGTTACGCCTCAGATGGTGCAGGCAAAGCAGGCGACGCTCGAAGGCTATCGTCAGCATGCCAACAACGTTACGCCGCCGCTAAGCCGCGCGTTTGGCGCCGCGGTTGAGAACTTTAACAATTCTGCGGTGAAGGCGCTCGACAGTACGCGCATTGTGGTCGACAGCCTGACCAGCATGACCCGGACGGTGATTATCACCGCCACGATCGTGGGTCTGCTGATCCTGCTGTTCACCGACCGCTACCTGGTGGCGCTGCTGGTAAAACCGCTGGAGCGTATCCGTCAGCAGTTCCGCCAGATTGCGCAGGGCGATCTCAGCCAGCCGATTGAGCCCATTGGCCGCAACTGCGTGGGGCAACTGGTTCCGCTGCTAAGCGCCATGCAGGACAGCCTGCGGGAGGCGGTCAGCACGATTCGTTCCGGCAGCGAGAATATCTGGCGCGGGGCAACGGAGATCTCCAGCGGGAATAACGATCTCTCTTCGCGTACCGAAGAGCAGGCCGCTGCGCTGGAAGAGACCGCGGCCAGCATGGAACAGCTTACCGCAACGGTGAAGCTGAACGCCGAAAGCGCGCGCCAGGCCAGCCAGCTTGCGGATGTCGCCTCCAGTACGGCCAGCCGCGGCGGGTCGCTGGTAGACGATGTGGTCACGACCATGAGCGGCATTTCGGACAGCTCGAAGAAAATTGCTGAAATCACTACCGTTATCAACAGCATCGCCTTCCAGACCAATATTCTGGCGCTGAACGCCGCGGTGGAAGCGGCTCGGGCCGGGGAGCAGGGGCGCGGTTTTGCGGTCGTGGCGGGTGAGGTGCGTAATCTGGCCAGCCGCAGCGCGAATGCGGCAAAAGAGATCGAAGGGCTGATTGCGGATTCCGTTGCCCGCGTGGAGCAGGGGGCGCAGCTGGTGAACGATACCGGCACGACGATGGAAGCTATCCTGCGCGACGTGACGGAGGTGACCGTCATTATGAAGCAGATCGCCACCGCGTCAGAGGAGCAGAGCAAAGGTATTTCTCAGGTCGGCGTAGCCATCACGCAGATGGACGGCGTGACCCAGCAGAATGCCTCGCTGGTGGAGCAGGTTTCCGCCGCTGCGGCCGCACTGGAACGGCAGACCGAAGAACTCCAGCGCTCAGTGCAGAAGTTCCGTCTCTCCGCGTAACATCATCGCGTCAGGCCGTCTCTGGCGGCCTGACATTTATCGCTCTGAATAATCTGTGTCACCTGCGACAGCTGACCGATTTTCACTTCGCTTGCCCGCATAAATTTACTTTTGTCGATCAGCAGCAGCGACTGGCTGGCCCGGTTTAACAGCAGCGCCTTAAAGCCCGCGTTGTGCTCGGACGGATCCCAAAGGACGCCATGCTCATCAACCCCTTCACACGAGAAGATAAACAGATCGATCTCCAGCCCTTTAAGCTGCGTCACCAGCGCCGGATTAACATAGCAGCGATACTTACGCTCAAGCGTTCCGCCGGAGCAGATAAGCGTGATCCGCTCGCGCTTCGCCATCTCGTGGCAGACAGGCAGGCTATTGGTAAACACGGTGAGTTCGATATCCGGAAGCTGGCGCGCCAGATGAAAGCAGGTCGAGCTGGCGTCGAGGGCGATGGTCATCCCTTCGCTGATCCAGCCCAGCGCGTGTCGGGCAATATCGGCTTTGTCGGCATAATGGCTTTTCAGGCGTGCGCCAAAGGGTTCACCGCTGTCGCGGCTGTCCGGGTGAATCAGACGCGCACGCCCGTGCTGGCGCAGAAGTTTCCCCTGCTGCTGTAACGACTTCAGATCCCGGCGGATCGTCTCTTTGCTGACGGAGAGCTTTTCAGCAAGGGCATCGGTGGTCAGCCAGTCACTTTTACTCAGCAGGGTGATGATGCTCTGCTGTCGGGTCGCTTTTAGCGTCTGGTCTGACATTCGAGGATCCTTGCTCACGCGTGCTGACTCATTTTTCTCATCGCAGAAGAGGGGCGGCGAACCGCCCGGTCATGGGTCAATCCTGACGTTTATCTTCCGTCTGGGTATCGAAGTCGCTCGCTGAATGGCGCTCATGCAGCTGCTCGTTCAGCTCGCCGTTGGTGCGGTTAACAATGCGCCCGCGTTTAACGGCCGGGCGATTCGCCACATCTTTTGCCCAGCGCTGCACGTTGGTGTACTTCCCGGCGTCGAGGAATTCGGCGGCGTTGTAGACGCTGCCCAGCGCCACGCAGCCAAACCACGGCCAGATCGCCATATCGGCGATGGTATATTCCTCATCCGCTACATAACGACCGCGCCCCAGCTGCTTGTCCAGCACGTCGAACAGGCGTTTAGCTTCCATGGTGAAGCGATCGATAGCGTACTCAATCTTCACCGGCGCGTAGTTATAGAAGTGGCCAAAACCGCCGCCGAGGAACGGGGCCGCGCCCTGTAACCAGAACAGCCAGTTCAGGGTTTCCGTTCGTCCTGCCGGATCTTTTGGCAGGAAGTGACCAAATTTCTCGGCCAGATAGAGCAGGATATTGCCGGATTCAAAGACGCGCGTCGGCGGGGTGGTGGAGTGGTCACGCAGTGCCGGGATCTTCGAGTTCGGGTTCACGTCGACAAAACCGCTGGAGAACTGATCGCCCTCACCGATGCGGATTAACCATGCGTCGTATTCCGCGCCCGTCACGCCCAGCGCCAGCAGCTCTTCCAGCATGATGGTAACTTTCTGTCCATTCGGCGTACCCAGAGAGTACAGCTGGAGCGGGTGCTCGCCCACAGGCAGCTCTTTCTCGTGCGTAGCGCCCGAGACGGGACGGTTGATATTGGCGAACGCGCCGCCGTTATTCTGTTTCCATTCCCACACTTTCGGTGGCTGATAGGTGTTATCTGACATGTTGGCCTGCCTTTTTGGTGTTGTGTTGAGGCAGTGTAGCAGGAGATAGGGGAACCGTTTAACGATGCGAGCGTAATGGGCAGGGCGGGTGTATGATAACGCCACCTCTGTCAGTTAATTACAACGTGCAGACGACGACAACCCCACAAAAAAATTGCCGCCTGCCTGTTTTAGGTTGGACACATGCGTAAAGGAACGTTAAGCAGTGACGCACCCTTCGGGACGTTATTAGGTTATGCGCCGGGTGGCGTGGCGATTTACTCTTCAAATTACGGCAGTCTCGATCCGCGTCACTACCCGGAAGACGCGGAATTCCGCAGCTATATCGGCAACGAATACATGGGCCATAAATGGCAGTGCGTTGAGTTTGCGCGCCGTTTCCTGTTTCTCAACCACGGGTTTGTCTTTACCGATGTCGGGATGGCGTGGGAGATCTTCTCCCTGCGTTTTTTACGCCAGGTGGTGAATGACAACATCCTGCCGCTACAGGCCTTTGCTAATGGCTCAAAACGCGCGCCGCAGGCCGGTGCGCTGCTCATCTGGCAAAAGGGCGGTGAGTTTCAAGAGACCGGCCACGTCGCCGTCATCACCCAGTTGCTGGACGACAGAGTGCGCATTGCCGAGCAGAACGTTATTCACTCTCCGCTGCCGATGGGGCAGCAGTGGACGCGCGAGCTGCGTCTGAGCGTTGAGAACGGTTGCTATACGCTTCATGATACGTTCAGCGATACCGAGATCCTCGGCTGGATGATCCAGACGGAGGAGACGGAACACAGTATTCCTCAGCCGGAGATCGACGGTGAGCTGCTGAAAATCAGCGGCGCGCGGTTGAAGAACAACCGTCAGTTCGACGGAAAATGGCTCAATGAAAACGACGCCCTGCAACAGGCGTACGTTCGCGCGAACGGCCACGTTATTAACAACGATCCCTGCCAGTACTTCACCATTACCGAAAGTGCCGAGCAGGAGCTGATCAAAGCCACCAACGAACTGCACCTGATGTACCTTCATGCCACCGACAAGGTGCTGAAAGACGACAGCTTACTCGCGCTTTTCGACATCCCGAAAATTCTCTGGCCGCGTCTGCGCCTCTCGTGGCAGTGGCGTCGTCACCATATGATCACCGGTCGTATGGATTTCTGCATGGATGAGCGCGGCATTAAGGTTTACGAGTACAACGCGGATTCCGCCTCCTGCCATACCGAGGGCGGGCTGATTCTTGAAGAGTGGGTGAAAAACGGCTATCGCGGCACCGGCCACAATCCGGCGGAAGGCTTGCTGGAGGAGCTGACCGGCGCCTGGAAGCACAGCCACGCGCGGCCGTTCGTCCATATCATGCAGGACAACGATATCGAAGAGGATTACCACGCGCTCTTTATTCAGCGCTCGCTGATCCAGGCCGGGTTTGAAACCAAAATCCTGCATGGACTGGGCGCGCTGAGCTGGGATGCTGCCGGGCAACTGATTGATGATGAAGGCCGTCACGTCAACTGCGTATGGAAAACCTGGGCGTGGGAAACGGCGATCGAGCAGATCCGCGAGGTGAGCGAAACCGAGTACGCCGCCGTGCCCATCCGTACCGGTCACCCGGAGGGTGAAGTGCGCCTGATTGACGTCCTGCTGCGCCCGGAAGTGCTGGTCTTTGAACCGCTGTGGACGGTGATCCCAGGTAACAAGGCGATCCTGCCGGTGCTGTGGCAGCTGTTCCCGAACCACCGTTACCTGCTGGATACCGATTTTGAGGTGAATGCGCTGCTGAAACGGACAGGCTATGCCGTTAAACCGATAGCCGGACGCTGCGGGAGCAATATCGATCTGATCGGCGCCCAGGATCAACTGCTGGACCAGTCCAGCGGCAAGTTTGTTGACCGCAAAAATATCTACCAGCAGCTATGGTGCCTGCCAAAGGTTGACGGCAGATACATACAGGTCTGCACCTTTACCGTGGGCGGAAACTATGGCGGAACCTGTCTGCGTGGGGATGACTCGCTGGTGGTGAAGAAAGAGAGCGATATTGAACCGCTGATTGTGGTGAAGGATAAATAACGTCTCCCTGTTATAAAAAAGCCCCCGCAGGGTATGCTGCGGGGGCTTTTTATTACTCTTCTTCCTCGACCTGCTGCTCGCTGATCTTCAGATCAATGATGCGGCCGATCTGGTCATGATAGACCGTCAGCAGGTTGTACTGGCTCATCTCGGACATAATTTGCGGCGTGACGTTAAAACTTTGGGCAAGCTCGTCATGGCGCAACATTTGCGGATGACGCCGCCTCACATGCGCGCGGCGGCGATTGTACTGATACCACAGGATCAGCAGCCAGCCGTTGAACGCGGCAATCAGCAGATAAACCAGCACTGTATTAAAGGAGGCGATAATCATGCTCCAGCGGTGATCGCTCGCCTCGGTTAACTGCATCCACAGCCTGGCATACAGGAAAAACAGGAATCCTCCCCAGGCTATCAGCGTTAATGCGGCATCGAAAAGACGCGGTGCCAGCCGATGTTCAGTCAAAATTAACGTATTCTCGTTCATTGAATGCTCCCTTTTCCCCGGTCCGGACTGATCCAGCGCGCGCGGGCGCGTTTACGTTTAAGCATGACTTTCGGAAATGCCACGAGGGTGGTAAACAGGCCAATCATCCAGTACACCATCGGGAACCAAATCACCCAGAACAGCGAGCCTGCCACTTTCCGCTCGTAGCGCCGCTCGATATACAAACTGACGAGGAATTGCAGCAGGCACATCACCCCCAGCAGCAGCCCGGTAAACGCCGGGGGAAACAGACTCGCAACGGCCAGGTTCGCGGGAAGAGGGATAATATGGCTAAGAATGAACAACACCACGGTCGCTCCATAGGCAAACGCCCACAGCGTTGACAGCGCGTACTCGAGAAACAGGGGCCACATCCGATGATGCTCCCAGCGGGCCATTTTGCGCAGGTTAACCAGAAACACCTCTGCACCGCCCTGAGCCCAGCGCAGACGCTGTTTCCACAGCCCCTTGAGCGTCTCCGGCATCAGGATCCAGCACAGCGCCCGCGGCTCGAAAAAGATATCCCAGTGGCGCAGCTGAAGCTTCCAGCTTATGTCAATGTCCTCTGTGATCATATCCGGGCTCCAGTACCCGACATCCGCCAGCGCCTGTCGGCGAAAGGCGGCGATGACGCCGGAGACCGTAAAGACCCGGCCATAGATCCGCTGCGTTCGCTTGATAAGACCAATAATGGAAGAAAACTCGCCCACCTGAATACGACCAATCAGCGTTGAGCGCGTGCGAATACGCGGATTTCCGGTGACGGCCCCAACGTGGGGATACTGAATCAGCGGTGCCACCAGATACGCGGCCGTATCGCGATCGAGCAGGGCGTCGCCGTCAATGCAGACCAGCAGATCGCCCCGGGCCGCCGCCGCACCAGCCTTGAGCGCCACGGCTTTCCCCTGATTCTCCGCGAGATTAATCACCCGCAGGCGCGGCTGCTCCTGCGCCAGTTGATGCAGCACCTGCGCGGTATTGTCCGAAGAGCCGTCGTTGATGGCGATAACCTCAACATTCCAGTACCGCTGACCCAGCGCGGCGCTAATGGTCTCCCGTGCGTTGCGTTCCTCATTAAAGCAGGGAATAAGAATCGAGATTAACGGTTCACCGGCTAAGGCGGGCGCGGGTGTTGCGTTATCCCACGACCAGTGCCGTTCAAGCTGAAACCAGAAATAGAGGCCGCCGGTTACCCAGAGCACGGACATAAACAGCGGCCAGAAAAAGACAAAGTCCAGAATCAGTTCGCCGGTAAACAGCGCGGCTACGCCTAACGGCAACCCGAATACCAGACACAAAATAGAGAAGGCGATAATGCGATCAGTCATTGTCAGGATACCAATACGAAGAAAATTCAGGCCTGATACGCGAAATATCAGGTTGGTTGTTGAGGAAGTCGTCGGGGTAATAACCGTAATTTTTGATGCCGTTCAGCTGGAGCACCTGCATCCACTCCACCAGACGTTCATCGGCTACGGCACGCTGCGGTTTCTGCGCCCAGTCCCTGGCCTGTAGCTCAAAAATCGTTTTATTCAGCGCGCCGGGGCGTGCGGCGACGGCGTTGACTAAACGCGTCAGCCAGGCATTGCTCTCTTCTGCCGGGACGGACTCCATCAGTGGCATTGCCATCGGCACCGTCCAGTCGTAGGCCGACAGAAAATCATCCAGATTTTGCGCAAACCACGCTTCGCTTTCGGGCTGCAGAATGGGGAGGGCGAACATATTGCGCGCGGTTTTGATCTGCGGGCCACGGATGTTTTTCACCGCCTGGCTCAGGGTGCGGGTAAAGCCGATAAGCTGCTGGCTCTTCTGCCGGGTCGTCTCCTGTCCGGCATCATCAACGTCCGTCAGCACCGCGTCGTCATGGAACAAGATCCCGTTGAAGCTGGCATAGCGGGCCAGATCTTCATAGATCTCCGTCACCTGTTGGCGAACCTGTGGACTCCAGGGGGAGAGCCGGATGTAGGGCTCGGCGGCCACGGTCAACTCTCCCGTTTGACGATCCCGGCGCTGCACGCGCGGCAGGGCTGGACTGAGATCGAAAGAGAGGACCGGCATCCACGCAAAGACTTTCACTCCCGCGCGGGTTTGTAGCTGCCAGGCGACAAAATTAAAAAGATCGGCCCGGACCGGAAGACGACGGTTGGGGAAATAGAGCGCGCCGATCCTGCCGTCGCCCCGCGGATCCGAAAACGCCTGGAGAAACACATGGCTGATTTTCATGTCGTAGACCCGCTGGACGAGTTTGTTGATGTTTTTCGTCTGCTGGGCCGGATCGGGATCGTAGACATAATCGAGATCAACATGCATGACGCGCACCGGGTCAAACTCCTGAACGCGGCTAACCGTGTTGGCAAAGGTTTTTATCGACGGATTTCCGGCAATCAGCAGGCGCGGGATGTTGCCGAGGTCGCGCACGTTTGCCAGCCCGTCCTCCAGGGTAAAGGCCAGCTGATAGCCCTGTTTCTGGGCGATAGCGAGCGATGTACCGTTGGCAGCCCCATAGGGCCACACCCAGGCACGCGGCGCTTTTCCCGTCACCTGGGTGATTTTTTCGGTGACTTTCCGTACGTCTGCGGCGATCCGCTGGTTGAAGTGTTCATCGGTTTCGTAATGCCCCGTCGCGTTATCGAAAAAACGGTTGGCGATAGCGGGTTCACGGCTTCCCTGCGGGTTGGCCGGGATGCCGTAATGCGAGGCCCAGGTATGCGAGCCGATTTCAACCAGCGGGGAGCGGCTTAACTCGCGCACCATGTCCCATGTCGCGAACCGATCGCGGGGCGTCATCAGACCGCCGAAGTTAACTTTTTGATTTGCCGGCGTATCCACCCAGCTGCCCACCGGCGCCCACAGCGCAGGAACGTTCCAGGCCTGAAGCAGGGGCCAGACCCGGGTGTAAAAACTGCTGTAGCCGTCGTCGAAGCTGAGCAAAACGGCTTTCGGCGGCAGCGCTTTTTTTCCTTCATGCGCATCCACAATGTCCTGCACGCTGATGGCGTGATAGCCGTTGTGCAAAAGCCAGCTTATCTGCTCGTTTAACGCGCTGGTGCGAACGGAGAGGTAGCGCTGATCGGCAGCATCATCTTCGACGTCGTGGTAGGCCAGGACCAGAAACTGATTCTCCGGCCAGGGTTTGCTGGCCTCCAGCTGCGGCCTCTTTTCAGGAGCCATAAAGGAGAGCGGCTGCGCGCAGAGACTCGCACTGAGGCAGAGCCAGCCGATGACGATCAGGCTTACAGAAAAACGTGTATTCAGCATATTCATCCTTAAAAGCGTAAAGTCGCATCTAACGTGACGGAGAGATTGCTCTCGCGTTTGCCGTCGTAAGGGCGTTTATCCCAGTTCAGCATCACGCCAGTATCGACAACGTTGTTCCACTGAATGCGTTGCCCGTAACCCAGCAGGGTAATGGCGCCAGGCGACTGATTTTTCTGCCAGTAGCTGCCGCCGCCTGCCACGAACAGCTGGCTCCAGAGGGTGTCGTAGTGGCGGTACATCTCATGGTCAACGGACAGGGCTGCCGTCACGGACAGATCCCGTGCCGGGTTGTAATAGAGCGTATTCCGCAGGCTGTTTTTACTGGCGGCGATCTCCGGTTCGAGATCCAGCGTCAGGGTCGGGGTCTGCCAGAGACGCTCTTTCCCAGAGAGGGTGTATTCCTGACGGCGGTTGTGGTCTGAGAAGCGGCTGACGGCGGCGTTGAACTGGTATTCACGTCGCTCGTTTTTATACCAGCGCACCCCACCTTCACCCCGGTTGGCGCTGATCCCATTGCGTAATGCCCGTAAGGGTGTCGCGCGTGATAAGCGCTCGAGGCTACCGCTGACCTGCCAGTTATCACTCAGGCTGTAGGTTGTTGAGAGCCGTGCACCCGGCCTGTTTGTGCCGTGATAGCGGTTGCTGGAGAGCTCGGCTTCGAGCGTGAGGTCACGTGGGCGCCACTCAACGCCGCCCAACAGGTGGCGGCTGATGCCTTTACCTTCGTCGAAATTCCCCTGTGCATAGCGGGCGCCGGCAAACAGCCGCCAGTTATCCGCCACGGGTGGGCCATAGAGCGTGGCGTCCCAGCTCATGTCGTGGCTACCGCTGACGGGGTTATCTGAGTGCAATCCTTTACCCGCGTTCAGACGCAGCTCTGACATATGGTGGACCGCTCTGAGCCTGTCCAGGCGGCGGGCGCTGCGATCGGCGGGGGCGCGAGCAATTACGTCATCAGCCAGTAAATCCATCTGGCGCCACTCCTGAAGGTCCATTGCGACGTAAGCCTGCTGTTTTTCAAGCTCCAGATTCGTGGGTTCGAGCGCCTCTGCTCGTTTAAGCTTTTGCTCGGCCGCGCGCGGCAGGCCCCTGGCCTGAAGCAGGGCGGCATAATCAATGTGTAATCCCTGATTTCCCGGCGCCGTTGACGCCAGACGATACGACAGCTTTTCGGCTTCCGACAGGGCATTGGTCGCCAGCAAATAGTTAAGTTTGAGTGACTGTCCGGTGAGCCACCGATCGTTCGGCTGAGCGGTCGGGGATCCGAAATCGTAGCGGGTCCAGGGAACGCTGCGGGTCTCGCGCTCAACGTAGCGGCGGGCGGTTTGATACTGCCCCGTATCCAGCCAGGCGTAGAAAAGCGCATGCTCCTCATCCTGCGGATCGGAGGCGTAGTGTGGAAAGCGTTGTACAAGCGAGAAGGCGGCGACGGTGTTTTTCTCCTGCAAATATGCAGAGATCACCCAGCCGATGGCCCAGTCCGGCACCGGATGCTGTGCGGTCGTCAGCGCCTCATATTCGCTAATAACCTGCCGGTAATCACCCTGCGCATACAGCGCGCCAAGCCGATCGATACGGGCAAGGATGATGTCTTCAGCCGCCTGCGGTTCGTTTTGCCAGCGGGAAAGCAGGACGTGATAGCGATCTATTGCGTTTTGTGCCAGCCGCAGCCGCTCTTTCTCCGTTCTGCCAGGCACATCCGCCAGGCGTACCTTTTCAGCCGCGGCGTTACGCTCAAGGCGGCGACGCTCCGCGGGGGACATCGCTGCGCTTTGCGACAGCCAGAGTGCGGGTGTGCTTACCCGGTTATCCGTTAATGCATCGATCGTCTCGCGAAGAAGGGCGTTATTCCCTGGTGCGGCGTTTAGAGCGCGCATGTCCGCCAGCAGCCGGTCCGCGTTTTTTCCCTGGCGCATCCAGACATAGGAGAGCGTCTCAAGGTGCGCGGGAGAAGGATTGTCCTTAACCAGCTGCCGGGCTTCCGAAAGCGCGAGGCGATCTCTGCGGGCATCGGCCAGGGTCTTAACATAGCCGATGCGGTAATCGTCGTTATCCGGCGCAAGGCTGAGCGCCTCTTTCCACAGCGATAAGGCGGATGGCCAGGCTTTTTGGTTTCTTCTGGACTGGGCGACAGCAGCGATGGCGCGAGCGGGAAGCGGCATATAAATACCATAACGCTGCCAGACTCGAATAACCTCATCATCGCGTCCTGCCCAGGAGGCTACCTGTAACCAGTCCGCAACCTGTCCAGGTGTTAAAGCATGCTGTTGCTCATAGCGCTGTAGGTAATCAAGAAACAGAGCATAATTACCGTTACGTGCCTGTTGTATCTGATGCTCATAAACGGATTCATCAGCCTGAACCAGAACAGGAAAGAGTAAAAGCAGGAACAATAATATTGTGGTGCGATAAAAGAATAACGTAGTGAAGCTAAGCGATCTTTCCATATCTATTTGCCATTTGTTTATCGTGAATCCATTGCATAACACGACCGCCTTTTAACTCTGCGTTAAAGGGCATAAAGGAGAACATTAAATCTGAATGATGCTACGTTATGGGGTACTTACTTAAAGGTAATTATGCGCCCTCATCTCAGTGGTCTGATTGGGCTTAATGTACACCCGATGTGTTGGGGGATAAATAAGTTGAAAAGCGGCTGGGAGGTTTTGAGATAATTCTGGAAGAAGTAAGTTTTTTTGATAATTCAGTGCAGGATTGTTCTTTTTAACTAATTGATATTAAATGTTTTTTCTTTTGCTGCTTGCAGTTTTTTTATATTTGAAATGAAGTTCTGCTGAGTTAATTAAAGTACTTTCCGGTGCATGTTTGGGAAGTTTCATGACAAAAATTCTTAATGTTCAGAGAAGTGACTTTTCTGAAATTCTTTTTTATTTATAATTAACGCCAGGCATTGAGTGATAGTCTACAAAAAGTCTAGCTCACCAATGTCATATTGAGGGATGATCAAAGCCAGAAAACATTTGCCGTTAATGTAAAGCGCTATAAACGAAAGCGTCCTTGTTTCTTAAGAGGCGGGCTTGCTTTAATCTAAAAGGGATGATTAGTGGCGACTTCAATAGTGTTAGTGACTCAGGATTGTTTCCTTGTCAGGGGGATGCGGCTATTTTTCCCGGATATAATTTGCCTCTGTTCGATAGACAGAAACATATTTGATACCGACGCAAATGAATATACTGTACTGATTGATAGCCGTACGCCGCTCCGTTTATATGATTACCTGATACGCCATCCGGCCAGAACGAGAAAAACCATCTGCTGCGTTATGCTGGATATGCGCCCTCGAGAGGAGGATCTGCACAGTATGAAGCTGTTTATGAACACGTCGCTTACGCCTCCGGATATGGCGTCGTTATTCAATCTGGTGCTTGATATGAAAGGCTGGCGTCTGACAACCAAATGGCTGCTTAACTTACGGCTGAGTAGACATGAAGCGATAATGCTCCGGTTGCTGAAGGCAGGGAGGTCAATGGAAGAGATTGCAGATAAGCTGAATATGTCGGTTAAAAGCCTCTATCGCAAGCGAACGGCGCTATCGGAGCGGTTAGGGGCAGGGAACTTCAACGAGGCGTGTTTGTTTATCTTCAAAAACAAACTGCTGGACGCGGCTGGGAACGATCCCTAGCTTCGTCAGAAGCCAAAAGCACAAACCCGCCACGAGGGCGGGTTCTTTTAATGGAAATAATTCAGAACGACCAGCGCAGATTGGCGTTAACAGAGTTGACGCGGGTATCCGCACCATATTGTCCCTGATAACCCACATCCAGCGTCGCAGCACGCGACAGCTGTACGCTCACGCCGATATCACCCACCATTACGTCCTCATCCACGGCTTGCCCCTGAGTAATGAACGCGTCGCTGCCCGCAAACGCCATGCGCGAAGAGGTATTTTTATCGCCATATGCGTGCTGCCATCCCAGCGAACCGTAGAGGTTAACGTTCTTCGGCAGCTCGGTCACACCGCGCACCCCGAGTGTGGAATAGAAGGTGTTCATCGTTGCGTTACGGACGCTCAGCGCAGCGGCACCGCCGTCTTCCCTGAAGCTGTCGGTATGCAGCCGGATGTACGATAAATTGACGAACGGCTCAATATTCCTGTCTGGCTGGCCGAAACGGTAGCCCGCTTCGGTAAACGCCAGCAGCGAGTTAGCGTCGTAATCTGACTTCAGCCGATCCGAGAAGCCGCTGAAATCAACATTGCGCTCGCCCTCGATCTTGTGCCAGGTGTAACCCAGCGCGCCGCGAAGGGAGAACGCATCCTGTTGACCCGCCGCATACAGGCCAAGGTGATAGTTGTCGGTATCCGTTGAGGAGCGACGGCTGTCGACGTCGTAATCACCCCGGCTGTAGCCGAAGTAGCCGCCGACACGCACGTTATGATCCGCCAACTTGCGATCTGCCCCCAGCAGGAAGCCGGTGGTGTTGCCGTCCAGCTTGCCCACGTTTCCGTCGCCGCTGTTTCGGCTCCAGGAGCTGAAGGTCTGGCCCCAGACGCCATTGTTTTGCGGCTCCGGCTGCTGCACCAGCGACATGGCTAACGGTGGGATCGGCAGGCTGTCGTTATCAAACGCGCGCTGCATACGCTGGTTTAACACGTTAAACACCTGCGTGCTGCCAGCGATCAGGTTGGACTGCATTGATGGATAAACTTCACCAGACAGCTGGTTGAACGCCTCGCGCGCTTCCGGCGCGCTCAGCAGCAACAGCGAGTTATACAGCGCCAGCGACGGGCCGCTTTGCGTCAGCGTGGAGAGCGCGCCAGCGGTATTCCACTGGTTGCTGCTTTGGGCCACGGTCTGGAAAATGCCCGGCTTGCCGCTGCCCGGGTTTTCACCGCCAGGATTCTCACCGCCCGGGTTTTCACCTCCGGGGTTTTCACCGCCAGGATTTTCGCCACCGGGGTTTTCGCCACCGGGGTTTTCACCGCCCGGGTTCTCGCCTCCGGGATTCTCACCGCCCGGGTTCTCGCCCCCAGGATTTTCACCTCCGGTCTCTTTCTGCGCGATGGTCAGATCGACGGCGTTGGTGCTTTGCTCAAGCGCCACGTCCAGGAAGGCGGATTTGGAAATCGCTCCGGCGAACTCACCGTCAATTCCCCCGTCGGAGGTCAAAATGCGGTAGCTTTGGCCCGTTTTATAGCTGGTTTGCGGATCCAGCGCGGTGACCTGTACCTTAGCCCGATCGCTGATGGTGGTTTTGCCCGATACCAGTAGCTGGTCGCTGCTGCCATCGCCCGCGATATCCACGTCATAGAAGGATTCGCCGATAAAGTTCAGATAGCGTTTCAGCGTCAACGTACCGATATTGCCGTCGCCAGGCGAGATATGCCCGCCAGACAGGATCTCGGTCTGGCCCAGCGTGCCGTTGCCGCCCAGCGTGCCGCCGGACTTGATTGACGCGGCGCTGCTGTAACCCACCCCGTCGCTGACGTCTGAACCCGCCGTCGCGTTGAGGATCAGCGTACCGCCGTTCTCGGCGCTAAGCGTCTGAACATCAAAAATATCGTCTTCTGGCTGGGTATTAATATTGCTGGCAATGATAACTTTACCGCCCCGCGCGGTTACGTTCGCCTTGAGTGCGGAAAGATCGCCGTTCAGCGTCGTTTGCCCGGAGGTGTTGATCACATCACCTTCACCGCTCATCGTGTTGCTGAAGCTGTAATTTCCGTCGGTATGGTTGAAGTAGACATAGCTGCCGAACAGTCCGCCACGCAGGCTGATTGCCGTCTTCGCATCGAGGGTACCTGCGCCGCCCGCCGTGCCAGGCGTTGGCTCAGTTAAACCCGTGCCGGTGTCCATATTGCCGCGGCTGCCGATGATGAGCGCACCCCGGTTCGAGCCGGAACCCGATGTCCCCACGATCAGCGCATTGCTGCCAGCGGAAAATGAACCGCCGTCAATCACAGACAGCACGCCATTGCCGTAATCGCCCACGCTCACGCTGCTGCCGCTGGTAAAGCGCGAGTCCTTGCCCGCAATAACCAGCTCGGCGGTTTTCCCTGCGCCGGAGACGCCTGCCACCTGCACGCCGCCAACGTTAACCGCTCCGCCGTCCAGTACGTCCAGGTCGCCATTAAGCGTCAACGTACGGCCAACGTTCCACTGTGAGCCACTCCCCGTGACGGTGGCTTTCGGGCTCAGCGTGTCGGTTTCACCCGGCCCGGTACCATTCCCGATGCGCGCATCGTAGGCGGTATTGAGCGCCGCGCCGTCCTCAATTGCCAGCGTGGAGCGTGCGCCCAGATCGGTGCCTACGCTCAGAAAATTACTGGTCACGCGAGAGCCGGCACCCGTGGCGATAAGGTGGCTGTCGTAGCCGCGGGTGGTGCCGACAACGATCTCCTTTGCGCTCGCCAGCGCGCCCTCTTCGACTCGCAGGGTGCCGAGGCCAAGATTCAGGTCGCCGCGCAGGACGTACCGATCGTTCACCGCGTTAAGCTCAGCGTCTGGCCCACGGACCGTGACCACGCTTTCATAAATTTTGCCGTCGAACAGCCGACCGATATTGATGTTATAGGCGGTGATTTTGCCATTATCGATCAGCAGGTTTCCGCGTTGATTACGTCCAACATAAACATCTCCGGTGTAACCCAGCGTTTCGGTAATACGCGAGTCGCCATCAAAAAAGGCATCGGCTGCACGCGCGATATCGGCAGGTAAAAACAGTAACAGCGGCGCGGAAAATAGAGCGAGGTAAAGTCTGGAAAGCGGCGTCTTAACCGCTAAAGCATGCGATGTAGAGTTATTCACGGGCTATCTCCGTACTCATTAGCGTGATGTCTGGAAAATCGTTTTTATGAAAACTCAGATACGTCAGAAAATGTAAAAGGCGTTATTTATGTACGCCTTTTGATGCGGCGTTAATTATTTATGTGTGACAACAGGTGTACAGGTTGGCGCGCTTAGCGTCGGTGCGGATCCTAAAATCCCCGGCATCATCATTGATGAACAATCGAAAATACGCCCTTTTTCTGTCGTGGCGCGATAAGACAGTTTTTGTCCTCCCAGTGCGTCCGGCTGGGCGCCATTAACGTTGGTCACGGTTATTTCATCCGATGAGCCCAGTCCCAGCATTTTAGCGGTCTCCGCTTGCAGGAGTGGAATAGCCTGATCGGTTTTCAACGTGGAACAACCGGCTAGCATCAACGTAACGGTTAAAACGATTAGTGGTTTTTTCATAAATTATCCTTGATATCCAACCAGTTAATTTCACTGATTGTATTTATGTTTTCTTTTACCCAAATCAGCGAATAATATATTTCTCTTTCCTAATCGAAAAAACCCTCCTAAAGTAGGGTGGGTAGATAATAATTCATCTGTACTCTAAGATATGCGAAGGTAAAAGGAGGCTCCTTTGGGACAGAATTATGCGTTAGTCGTTGATGACCATCCATTGGTAGCAAGCGGCATCGCCAATTTTCTGATTACACATTGCCAGTTTAAACAGGCGTGTGTGGTGACGAATGAGGATGATTGCTACCGCCAAATTAGGGATCATGGCCCGCCACGTTTGCTGGTAATCGATTTTTGGCTCTCTTCCGGAACGGCCCTGAAATTACTCAAAGAAGTAAAACAACTTTACCCACAGGTACGACTCCTGGTGGTCAGCGGGGATGACAATAATGATATCTGGCGCAAAGTTAATGCCGCCGGGGTGAAGTGAACCCCGAAAGT
>NZ_NRIQ01000044.1:0-4562 GCF_020224095.1 Enterobacter sp. CCUG 70166 | reverse complement strand
TTACTAAATGGTTCTAACAATCTAAATGCGCATAATGTATATTATGTTAAATCGGGCGTGGTAAATGGTAATCCGCTTGTTATCTACGTTAAAACAGGAAAAGCCTTCTTTTCCATGAGTCTAATCGTATATGTAGTTTCCATCTGTTGCAACTACAAACAAGCGATAAACATCACACCCCCGCCCTTTTCAACCACTCATAACCTGCATCAATGATAAACGAGCATTAATTGATCCGTTTCGATCACTCAACAGATCGCGTTACTGCGTCATAGGTGCGCTCGCAGACGCTCCCGGCGCTGACTGCTGCATCAGCATATTGAGCGAGTTCTCCCGCGCGGCGGTCAGATTCTTCGTACAGGTCGGCAAGCATACTGATGGCTTCGGCGGCTGTCTGCCTGCTGGCGACATTTGCGGAAAGCTTGCCTGTCTCACTGGCTGCGAGTTTACGCCGGATATCTGCGAGCGCTCCGCGCAACCGGCCAGCAACATCATTAGCGGCAGCAGCTTCAGCCAGCGCGTTCTGTTTCTCTTTTTCTGCATTCCTGACAATCTCCTCAGTTTCATCCTTACGGCGGCGTTCTTCGTCGCGCTGTGCTTTTTCCTGCGCCAACTGAGCGGTTTTATCGGCCAGATCCCGATTAGCCCATTTGGTTTTCCATTCCCGGCCGCTGGCGCTTTTTCCAGCCTCATAGCTGTTGTGATGGATAGCCCAGCCAACACCACCCAAAGACGCGCCTACGAACAGGCAAATAACAACGGCGTACTTTGCTTTCATTTATCCAAACCCCAGCACGTTAATTCCGACTCCTGCTCACGCCGGATTACCTGACCAAAGCAGTTATTTTCCCGCACACGGCAATCGCGCCCGGCATCATGCACCCAGCGCTTTATTTCCGCGCACGCACCGAATCTGTCTCCGGCGTTTAACTTTCGGTAAAACGTCGAGGTAAAGCATTTACCGGGGCCGATATTCCACGGACAAAATGAAGCTATCCCAACTTTTTGCGGTTTGGTTAATTGCACCCGGACATTTTTATCCACCCATGCCAGCGCCTTTGCCTGTTCCGCTTTATCTATTTTGTCGCATTGCGCTTGCGTTAATTTCATTCCTTTGATGACCGGCTTTCCATCAACGTAAGTAACACCGCCGCAAATAGTCCATACCCCCCGGCTTTTGTCCTGATACGCTATTAAGCTGGTTCCTTCTTTTTCATGCTGGAATTGAGACATTAAAACCGGGGCGCTTGCCCCGGCTGCAATTAACGCCAGCATAGCGGCGCTAAGTTTTGATTTATTTCCCACCTTCACCCCCAGCTTGTAAGAGGTATTTTTTCCTTTCGTAATACCAGTTCACCATGCATGTGATGACGGTACATAAAATACCAATAATCACAGCCCACTCATTCAGGGAAAACATTGCCAGCATTGCGGTAATCAACCCTATTCGATATTTGAACCAGTCCCAGAACTTTACCGCGCTGACTGCAACGCTGATGCACAGCGCAAGCGCGATCGCCATACCCAGGCGTTTTTGGTCTAATAATTCATTAACCTTTTTGCGCAGTCTCCCCACTTAATCACTCTCCACTTCGTCGTATAAATAAAGGCCAAACGACCCATTAAAGGCATCCACGCTGCCGAACGGAACATTTGGACGCAGACGCGCAACACCCACCGCACCCGCACCGGAATAGCCTGGCATCCGACCACTTAACGGATGCCAGATGCCCGGACGCATGCAAATATGTGACAACGTAACGGTACGATCTGAATTAGAAATAGCCAGCCACCACAGCTTTGTGGTGTCGGAAAAATACAGTCTCATGTTCAAAATGAGGCCGTTTAAAGAGGTGGTAAATTCCTGGTCTGGGATGTCAGGGATTATGTTGATTTCGTAGTAAGCCACAGCCATCAGAATAACCCCCCAACAGCGCGTTTTAACTTCTCAAGAGCAAAGACCTTTTGCGGCTCTTTCGCAGCATCTACAGGCGCTGCGGTCTTTTTTCCTGCTGAGGTTCTCCCCTGCCCTGCCGTACTGGAAATATTTGACGATTTCGACTGAATAGACCTACTTCGTTGAAAAGACACCGTATCGACCTTTTCAGCCGTCAGTTTAACGGTCAGATAATTTTGCTTCGGTTCGCGGGAAATACTGAGTGAGGTGATTACTGCCTGCGGCATTGCATTGAATGAGGTGTAAACGGACACGAACTCTTTGACGTCATACGCGGCTTCAATCTGCTGCGCCTGGTTCATTGCCAGAATCATATTCTGAGTGGCACTGAGGAGACCGAACGTATACGGCAGCATGGCACCAGTAATGATGCCCTCTATGGAAATCACCTTCGGATCGTCAACCGTTCCGTCAGCGATTTTATAACCAGTCTCAACTTTGCCTTTAGCTACGGTGCGCTTAACGCTCAGCTCTTCGCGCTTTTTGAGCCTTAGTGACACTGTAACGCCTGACTCAAAGACCATTACAGCCCTTTCATCACGCGGCGCAGCAATCGCGGCAATACCCATGTCAGACATAAAAGCCCCAAAAAAAATCCCCTGATAAAGGGGATTCTTTCATCTTCGCTGACGCGGTTACATCGCGTTACCGCTGGGGCTATTCTTTCGCCCTGGCTTCTACTGCTTCACATATACGTCGCAGATATTCATTGTTTTTAAAGCTCACCATAACCAGCTCAAAACCAATGCGCACCAGAACCAGCGCGATAACCATCCCCACCATGCTTGGCATAGTCCAAAGGAATGTGCCAATACCGACAATAACCAAATTGAGCAACCAGTAAGATATAGTGATTAATTGCGGTGTAATCAGTGACGTAAATGTTGCGAACTTCTTAAACTCACTATCAGCCATTTTTTATTGTCCTGTTTTTATAACGCTCCTGACGATTCGGCAATGTTACCAGATAAATCGCCTGAGATCGTACCTGGGTTATCTAAATTATTCGCCGCCTCAGCCGCTTCTTTTACGCTGTTCACATGGATATCAACCTGCCTGTTTCCGCTATTGGTGTTGTTCACCACAACCCCGCCTTTCGACGGCGTAGCTAACCCAGTCGCAGCGGCCTGATTATTATCCCCACTGAAAAGGTTAAAAAATGACTCGATACCATCCAGCGGATTGAAGTTATTCCCCCGACTTTTGAGGAAATCAAGAGCATTTGGAAACAGGTTTTGTGGTTTCCACAATTCACCCCATGTCGTTTCATTTTTCGGTGTTGACCATACACCACCATCGTTATTTACATTTCCGGCAGCTTCATCTGATGTGCCACTTAATGCCTTGAGCATTTTCATGATAGTTGGATAGCGTTTTTCAAACGCATCAAAGCTACCGAACAGGCTTTCAAATATTGTTCCGCCCTCGCCATTCATCCAGGCTTTCCACTCTACGAACGCCTCATAGACAACCCACACGGCAGCACCGATCGCGAGGAACGGCCACAGCGCCGCCAGTACAGGAATAGCCAGCGCCGTAAATGCTGCGCCGACTGCACCCAGGATGCCAATCAGGATCGCCGCCTTGCTTTCGTTAGCGAGAGTAGACCAGAATTCGGAAAGCTCCAGCCCAGCGCTTCGCACAATCGGAATCAGTGTAGTCGCCGCCCAGTCAGTGAATTTTTGCCAATCTCCACCGATCGTTGCACGAGCAAGAAACGCCTGCCAGTCGTTACCCATTACCGTTGTGACCTGGCCCCACGTCCAGCCCTGTTTTTTAAGCAGGTCTGCGTTGCTAGCCGCCATTTTCTCGAATGCCTTGAACATGGTTTCAGCTGTGAGCTTCCCGGCTTCAGACATTGCCCTGAGCCCTTTAACATCTGTCCCAAATGCTTCAGCAACTTTTGGCGCCTGCGTACCGATCGCCTCCATGAACGAGCTGAACTCATCGCCGCCGAACCGGTCGGAAGAAAACGCCTGACCCATCTGGTACAGTGCTGCGTTCTTAGCCTCAGTGCTCGCACCACCCAACTGTAACGCCCCCACAAGACCCTGAGTTGCCTTGATGGTTCTTTCCTGCGAAAAGCCTAACTTCTCCGTGGCAGTAGCCATGTTGGTATATGTTGAAATAAACGCACTACTGTCACTTCGCACATCGCTTGCTGCAGCATTCAGTTCCAGAAATGCCTCTTTTGCATCACCTGTTGTCTGTGCAAGGCGCTCGATTTGACTCTGCTGGGTCTGAATTGAGTCCAAGCTGTTAGAAAGAGCATCAAACGCAACTTTTACCCCAGCCAGCACACCCGCCGCACCCGCCAGCGTTTCCAGCGAAAGACCACCCTCCCTGATGTCATTTGCGCCTTCGTTACCCGCACCTTCATCCTCTGAATTATCTCTGCCCTGGCGGTCAGGTGCTCCGAAATCGATATCCAGCCCCCTAATGGCATCCCTTAAACGTGCGATCGCCGCATCCTGCTCTGTTATCAGCCCGGCTGCATTACCTCCTCCCGGCCCCTGCGGTATCCCTGCACCGCCAGCTAATGATGGTGGAATTCCAATACCACCACCGCCGCCAGAGCCCGCAGACAAAGGAGTACGCGCAGGCG
>NZ_NRIQ01000043.1:0-32785 GCF_020224095.1 Enterobacter sp. CCUG 70166 | reverse complement strand
AAAATGGGTGCAGTACAGGTAAATGCAAATTTCCCGGGGCTTTCCACTTTCTGTCCCTCAACAATGCTCAAGACAGAAAGTCTTAAGCACCCGCCGCATATCTTATCCCTCTGAATTAAAATGCAAAGATGTAATTAATTTTCGCGCAAATTACATTTTTCTGCGAGACGTCCTCAGAGAAATATATTGATATTATTAATAGCGATGCCAGAAATAATAATGGGGTGAATATCTCACCCCATTTAGTCAGCGATTAATTAACAGCTTCATCCCATTGCGCTTTCACGCAGGCGGGCTTTCAGCTTGTTATATTCGTCGATCACATACTGTTCCGCTGCGCGCTGATCCGCTATGGGCTCCACGTTTACGGCGCAGTATTTATACTCCGGCGTTTTGGTTATCGGGCTTAAGTTCTCCGTCACCAGCTCGTTACAGGCGCCAATCCACCACTGGTAGGTCATATAGACCGCGCCTTTGTTCGGACGGTCGCTGACCTGCGCGCGGGTAATGATGCGGCCTTTACGCGAGTTCACCCACACCAGCGCTTCATCTTCAATACCGAGCCGTTCGGCATCGGCGGTGTTGATCTGCGCGTAGCCCGGTTCATCCGCCAGCGCCGCCAGCGCGGCGCAGTTGCCGGTCATGGAACGGCAGGAGTAATGGCCCACTTCACGCACGGTGGAGAGCACCATCGGATACACGTCGGTGAGTTTATCGATCGGCGCGACCCAGTCGCAGGTGAAGAATTGCGCCAGCCCGTTCGGGGTGTCGATTTTTTCTTTAAAGAGGTACGACGTTCCCTGATCCGCCTCTGACTCATCCCGGCATGGCCACTGGATGTAGCCTAGCTCACCCATTTTTTCATAGGTTGCCCCATAAAAGTCCGGGCACAGATGCCGCAACTCGTCCCAGATCTCCTGGGTGTTGTTGTAGTGCATCGGGTAGCCCATCCGGGTGGCGATTTCGCTGATGATCTGCCAGTCCGTTTTCAGATCCCACTTCGGCTCGACAGCCTTGAAGAAGCGCTGGAAGCCGCGGTCTGCCGCCGTATAGACACCTTCATGCTCTCCCCAGGAGGTCGACGGTAAAATCACATCCGCCGCCGCCGCGGTTTTGGTCATAAAGATATCCTGAACAATCACCAGCTCCAGATCCTCAAACCCTTTACGCACCGCAGACAACTCGGCGTCGGTCTGGAGCGGATCTTCACCCATGATGTAGGCCGCACGCACTTCACCGTGCGCCGCGCGGTGCGGCAGCTCGCTGATGCGATACCCCGTGTGCTCAGGCAGGCTCTCCACGCCCCAGGCCTTCGCGAATTTCTCGCGATTTTCCGGGAATTTGACGTACTGGTAGCCCGGATAGGTGTCCGGCAGCGCGCCCATGTCGCACGCGCCCTGCACGTTATTCTGACCACGTACCGGGTTCACGCCCACATGCGCTTTACCCAGATTGCCGGTCAACATGGCGAGGCTGGTGAGCGAGCGCACGGTTTCCACGCCCTGGTAGAACTGGGTCACGCCCATACCCCACAGAATGGCGGCGGTTTTCGCTCCGGCGTACATCCGCGCCGCCTGGCGGATCTCCTGTGCGCTGACGCCGGTTATCGCCTCTACGGACTCCGGCGTATAGCCTTCGACAATCTTGCGATACTCTTCAAACCCTTCCGTACGGCTCGCGACAAACGCCTGGTCGTAGAGGTTCTCCTCAATAATGACGTGCCCCATTGCATTTAACAGCGCGATGTTCGAGCCGTTTTTCAGTGCGATGTGCATATCGGCAATGCGCGCGGTTTCAATTTTGCGCGGATCGCAGACGATGATTTTCGCCCCGTTCTGTTTGGCGCGAATCACGTGATTCGCGACGATAGGGTGAGAATCCGCCGGGTTATAGCCGAAGATGAACACCAGATCGGTGTTATCTATCTCGTTGATGGCATTACTCATTGCGCCGTTACCGACCGACTGGTGCAGACCTGCAACCGATGGGCCGTGTCAGACGCGAGCGCAGCAGTCGACGTTATTGGTACCAATAACGGCGCGCGCGAATTTTTGCATCACATAGTTGGTTTCATTCCCGGTTCCGCGTGAGGAGCCGGTGGTCTGAATCGCATCCGGGCCATACTTGGCCTTGATGGCGCTAAGGCGCGTGGCAACATAATCCAGCGCTTCATTCCAGGAGACGGCTTCCAGCTTGCCGCCGCGCTCGCGGCGGATCATAGGGGTTTTCAGGCGCGGGGTGAGGATTTGGGTATCGTTAATAAAATCCCAGCCGTAGTACCCTTTCAGGCACAGCGTGCCCTGATTGGTTTTACCCTGCGCCGCTTCCGCCCGGACGATTTTGCCGTTATCGACCACCAGGTGGATCTTGCAACCTGAGGCACAATAAGGGCAAACCGTGACGACTTTTTTCATCGCTTTGCTCCAGTTAAACAGTTCTTACCTGCCCAATATGCAGCTTCTATGCCATGTTTTTACTATGGGTATTTCCTGACTTTACGACCCTTTGCGGGGCAAAACCCTGACGAAAAACAGCCAATCGTCAAAATTGACGTGTCGAAAGGGCAGGGGATGTGACATGGATTGAATTTCCGTCACGTAAAAAACAATTCGGCTGGAGCCGGCGGCAGAATGGTTCAGACTTAACATAATTCCCTGACGGAAGCATGCGATGAAACCGGCGATTCTGGTGGTTGATGATGATGTCGCAGTCTGCGAACTGCTACAGGATGTGCTCAGCGAGCACGTCTTTACCGTGCTGACGTGTCACACCGGTCAGGAAGCGGTGAACCGTGTCCAGCAGGACTCCGGCATTGCGCTGGTTCTGCTGGACATGATGCTGCCGGATATCAACGGATTACAGGTTTTGCTGCAGATGCAAAAGCGGCGACCGTCGCTACCGGTGGTGATGCTGACGGGGCTGGGAAGTGAATCAGATGTGGTCGTTGGGCTGGAAATGGGCGCTGATGATTACATCGGAAAACCGTTCAATCCGCGCGTGGTGGTCGCCCGCGTTAAGGCGGTGCTGCGTCGTACCGGCGCGCTGGCTGCGGAGCCTGCCGCGCCGCGCGTTGAAGGTATTGCCTTTAACGGCTGGACGCTGGACACCACCCGCTGCGAGCTGAGCGATCCGCAGCGTAATACCGTGCCGTTAACCCAGGGCGAATATGGCCTGCTGCTGGCATTAACGCAAAACGCCCGCCGGGTACTGAGCCGTGAACAACTGCTTGAACTGACCCACAGCGAAAGCGCCGAGGTCTTTGACCGCACTATCGACGTGTTGATCATGCGGTTGCGGCGAAAAATTGAGGTTAATCCGCACCAGCCTCTGCTGATCAAAACCATTCGCGGTCTGGGCTATGTTTTTGCCACGGACGTTTCCCATCATGAGAAAGCCGCCTGACCGTTCTCCTGAATAAACGTCTGAAGCTCGGCCAGCGTTTTCGCGCCGTCAATTGCATTAGCCGCCAGCAGGCTGGCCCGCGCGCAGGCGTGCGCCAGATAAATACTCTCCGTCAGCGGCAGGGATTCATGGCAGCCGTATAAAAAGCCCGCGCAAAACGCGTCGCCCGCGCCGACGCTACCGATAATCTCGTCCTGCGTCAGCTTCCACGACGGAACCCATTGCCCTTTTTCACCCGGCGCTTCACCCCATGCCCCTTCCGGACAGTGGATCACCACCCGCTGTCGCACGCCTGCCGCCAGCAGCTGTGCGGCAGCGTCGGCGATATGGGCCATGTTCAGCGCATCATGGCCGTCGCGGATCTCAAGCCCGCTAAACTCACCGGCTTCCAGCTCGTTAATCACCAGATAATCAAGATGGCGCAGGGCAGGGAGCACCAGCGGCTGATAGCGCGGGTCGCCCTTGCGGGACACCAGATCGAGCGAGGTTTCATACCCCTGATCGTGCATCTGTGCCAGTAACCGCGCGCTGCGGGTGCCAAATTCGTCATCCGGCATGTCCAGGCTGTCGAGCAGCAGCAGATAGCCGAGATGGAAGATCTTCAGCGATCCGTCTAAACGATCGAAGGCGGGAAGATCCAGCAGGCGGTTGGCGCCCGGCGAGTGGAAAAAAGTGCGCTGTCCGCTGGGGTCGGTCATCACCTGCGACATCGACGTTGGGGAGAACGTCGTGCGCTGCACACGCTGGCGATTGACGTGATACTGGTCGAGCATCGCCAGAATATAGTCTCCGTCGCTGTCTTCCCCAATCAGCCCCACCGCCTGTAACGGCAGGCCGACATGCATTTTTGCCAGCGTCAGCAGAACGTTGAGCGGCGCACCGCCGGTTGAGCGTTCGCTGTGGGTGATTTCTGCCAGCCAGCCGCGCTCCGGCCACTGTACGATCTGGTGGACGTGATCCACCAGCATATTGCCTGCGGCGACGATCCCTTTGCGTTCCATTAGGCCTGCCCCGCACTGCCGAAGATGCGCATCTGTTCCGCAACCGTATCGGTAATGGCCTCTTCAATGCCCAGCAGCAGCTCGGCAAACTCATCGTAAAGCGATTGGCGGTTCGCCATGCGTTGCTCAACGGCGGCAAGTGCGGCCTGCGACATGCCGGTATAGAAATTGATTTTATGAATACCGAGTTCAATGGCGCGGCGGAAATCAGTGTCGCTTATGCCAGAGCCACCGTGTAAAACCAGCGGCAGGCCCGTCTGCTGGCGAATGGCGTCCAGACGCGGAAAATCAAGCTTCGGCTCGCCCTTGTATTTGCCGTGCGCGTTGCCAATGGCAACCGCCAGCGCATCGATGCCGGTTGAATCAACAAATTCGCGCGCCAGTTGCGGGTCGGTAAAGAAGGCTTCATCCGCATGACCGTACAGCGCGCCACCTTCATCCCCGCCTACCGCGCCCAGCTCCGCCTCTACCGAGACGCCCACCGCGTGGCACATCTTCACCACTTCCCGGGTCTGGCGGATATTTTCCTCATAGCTCAGCGTGGAGCCGTCGAACATCACCGAGCTGAACCCTAAACGCAGGGCGCGCACCACCGCCTCAAAATGCAGTCCGTGGTCGAGGTTAAGCACCACGGGAATATCGTGGCGGGCAGCTTCGAATTTCACCGCTTCCACCAGCGACTCCAGAGACACGTACTTAAAATGCACTTCGGCGATGTTGATGATAAACGGCGAGCGTTCCTGCTTCGCGGCGGCAAACAGCGCGCGCAGGAAATGGGAGTCGAGCACGTTGAACGCGCCCAGGGCGTAGCGGTGTTCCCTGGCGTGGGCCAGACCGTCGGCAAGAGAAATCAATGGCATCATTCACTCCTTATATCCGAAAGAGGGTGTACTCGTTGCACAGCACCAGCACCGCCGGTTCGTCTTCTTCAATGGTGTTGTAGCGGTCAATGGGCTGTAAAAAGTGGTTGTCGTGTTCATCGTCATTGACCGACGACACTTCGCCCACCAGCACGTCACCAAAGCCGCGTTCACCCCAGAAACTGTGGTACAGGCCGGGCGTCAGGCAGATGCTCTCCCCAGGCGTGAGGCGCAGCTGGCTGCCGGGCGCGTGCGTCTGCCGACAGCCGTCTATCGTGACGGTCACGTCGGTGTTTTCGGTCTCTTCATGCGCGCCCGCATTCCATAACTCAATAATCAGATTCCCGCCGCCGCGGTTAATAATGTCCTCCCGCTTGCGCCAGTGAAAATGCATCGGCGTCACCTGGCCGTCGCGGACGTGCATGATTTTTTCGGCATAGCACTTTTCATAGGGCACGCCGTTGGGGGAGCCGTTGCGCAGGGTGAAAAGCGTTAACCCCTGTGCAGCGAAGTTGTTGCCACCAAATGCCGTCACGTCCCAGCCGAGCCTGAGGTCAAACACCTCCTGCCATGCTGCCTGGTCAAGCTGCTGCCATTTTGTCGGCGGAAAGCTGGCAAAAGGGGGGAGATGCACGTCGTGCATGGAGAAGAACTGCCGTGTGTGGCCGAGGATTTCATTGATGTCGGAGCGTTTCATGGGGACTCCTTACTTTTTTTGCCGCCCCCTCACCCTAACCCTCTCCCCAAAGGGGAGAGGGAACTTGAACACCCTCTCCCCTTTGGGGAGAGGGCCGGGGTGAGGGGCTTACTTAACCGTCCACCCCTTATACGTGCCGACGTTCTTTTTATCGATCATCGTCACCGGGATCAGCACGGGCTCTTTCGGCGCAGGTTTGCCCTGAAGAATGTCATAGCCGATCTCCACCGCCTTCGCCGCCATCACCTGCGGATCCTGCGCCGGGGTAGCAACAAACAGCGAGTTTTCGCGCTTCAGGGCTTCTTCACCGTCCGGGCTGCCATCCACGCCAACGATAAAGAATTCGTTGCGTTGAGCCTGTTTAGCCGCCAGATCGGCGCCGATCGCGGTCGGATCGTTAATCGCGAATACGCCGTCGATCTTCGGATTGGCCGCCAGCAGGGAGGTCATGACCTCCAGGCCGCCTTCGCGGCTGCCTTTGGCGTTCTGATTATCCGAGAGCACTTTGATATCCGGGTGGCGCCTGAACTCGGTCTGGCAGCCCTCCACGCGGTTTTGTACCGCAGAAACCGGCGGTCCGTTGATGATCACCACGTTGCCTTTACCTTTCAGGCGGTCGGTAATGTACTTACAGGCCATTTCCCCCGCCTGAGTGTTATCGGAGGTGATGGTCGCATCGGCCCCTTCCGCCGCCACGTCCACCGCCACGACCACGATCCCCGCCTCTTTAGCGCGTTTTACCGCGGGGCCGATCCCTTTGGAATCCGCGGCATTGAGGATGATCATGTCTACTTTCGCCGCAATGAAGTTATCGATCTGCGACACCTGCTGGCCCAGATCGTACCCGCTGGAGACCAGCGTCACCTTGACGTTGTCCCCCGCCAGCTTGCGCGCTTCCAGCTCGGCACCTTTGGTGATCTGCACGAAGAACGGGTTAGCCAGGTCACCCACCGTCACGCCGATGGATTTCAGATCTTTTGCCTGCGCAAACGGGGTTGCGGCCAGCAGCGCGCCAGCACAGAGCGCGGTCACTAAGGGCTTCAATCTCATGCTGTATTCCTCACGTAGGGTATTGTTGTTATGCACTTTGATGGTGTCGGGTACGGTATTTGTCGATCAGCACCGCTATGATGATCACCGCCCCTTTGATCACCAGCTGCCAGAAATAGGAGACGCCCATCAGCGTCATGCCGTTGTTGAGGGTGGCGATGATCAGCGCGCCCACCAGGGTGCCGGTGATCGTGCCGATCCCGCCGACGAAGCTGGTGCCGCCGAGGATCACCGCCGCAATCGCATCCAGCTCGTACCCCGTACCGAGGTTGCCGTTGGCGCTGTAGAGACGTGAAGCACTCATCACGCCGCCTAAGCCCGAGAGCAGGCCACTCATGCCGTAGACAAACAGCAGCACCAGCCAGACCTTAATGCCGGTTAAGCGTGCCGCCTGCATGTTGCCACCAACCGCATAGATGTGAACGCCGAGGGTGGTGCGGCGCAGGATGAACCAGCACACCACAATCACCGCCAGGGCGATCACCACCAGCCACGGAATCGGGCCGAGGTAGTTATTGCCGATCCACTCGAAGTTAATGTTGGAGTTAATAACCGTCGTGCCGTCCGCCAACAGGTAGGCCGCGCCGCGCAGCGCCGTATAGGTGCCGAGCGTGACGATAAACGGTGGCAGCCCGGCGAAGGCCACCAGCGCACCGTTGAACAGCCCCAGCACCGTACCGAGCATCAGCGCCGCCGGAATGGAGAGCATCGCAAATTCAGGGATAAGCGACACTACCATCGCCGCCACTGCCGTGGTGCCCAGAATCGAGCCCACGGAGAGGTCAATCCCGCCGGTCAGGATGATGAAGGTCATCCCGGCCGCCAGCACAATGTTGATCGACGCCTGCCGGGTAATGTTGAGCAGGTTGCTCTCGGTGAAAAAGTTCGGGGCGATAAAGCCAAATACCGCCACAATCAGGATTAAAATCGGCAAAATGCCGATCGTTTGCATCAGATCGCTCATCAGCATTTTTTTGGCGGAGGCGGATTTCGCCACCTGCTGCGGATGGGTTGGAGTTGTCATAATTACACCGCCTGATGATGTGTGTCGTTTACGCCGGTTGCCAGCGTCATGATGTTTTCTTGAGAGATGTCGCGCCCGTGCAGTTCACCCGCAATGCTGCCTTCCCGCATCACGTACACCCGGTCGCTCATCCCTACTACTTCCGGCAGCTCGCTGGAGATCATCAGTATCGCAACGCCTTTGCGCGCCATCTGGTTCATGATGCGGTAGATCTCGCTTTTTGCGCCGACGTCTACGCCGCGCGTGGGCTCGTCCAGAATCAGAATGCGCGGGCCTATCGCCACCCAGCGGGAGATCAGCAGTTTTTGCTGGTTGCCGCCGGAGAGCCCGCCCGCGCGCACCTGTGAATGGGGCACGCGGATATTGAGCAGGGCGATGGCGTCATCGGAAATCGACTGCGCTTTTTTGCGGTTCAGCCAGCCGAAGGTGGCGTCGCGCTCCAGCGTCGCCATGGTGATGTTCTCCTGCGCCGCCAGCTCCAGAAACAGACCTTGCTCCTTGCGGTTCTCGGTAAGAAAACCGATGCCGTTCTCAATGGCCGCGCGCGGGGAGTGGATCACCACCGGTTCGCCGTCCACCTCAATCATGCCGCCGGTGGCTTTGCGCACGCCGAAGATCAGCTGCGCCAGCTCGGAACGCCCGGCCCCGACCAGCCCCGCCAGTCCGACGATTTCACCGGAGCGCACCTGCAAACTACAGGGCTGCACTTTTTTGCCGTCGGTGAGGTGGTGGACGTTAAGACGCGGGCTGCCGAGGGGAATATCGCGCTCTTTGTTAAACAGATCGCTGAGCGGACGGCCCACCATCATGCGCACCAGCTCGGAGGCGTTGAGCCTGTCGCGCGTCAGGCTGCCGACGTATTGCCCGTCGCGCAGCACGCTGACGCGGTCCGAGAGTTCATACACTTCCGCCATCCGGTGGCTGATGTAAATAATCGCCATGCCTTCATCGCGCAGGCGCAAAATCAGTTCGAACAGACGGTGGGTTTCGCGCGAGGAGAGGGCGGCGGTAGGTTCGTCCATCACCAGAATGCGGCTGTTGCGGTGCAGGGCGCGGGCGATCTCCACCTGCTGCTGCTCGGCGATCGCCAGCTTCATGACCAGGTCGGTGGCGCTGAACTGCGCACCGAGGCGGTCAATGACCGCCTGCGCCTGGGCAGCCATCTCTTTGCGCTGGACCAGCCCGCCGCGCGACAGCTCGCTGCCGAGAAAAATGTTTTCCGCCACGGTCAGGTTAGGAGCAAGCTGCATCTCCTGATAAATCAGGGTAATGCCTGCGGCCAGCGCATCCTTCGGCCCTTTGATATGAAACGGCTTACCGTCGATGAGGATGTCGCCGCTGCTGGCGGTATAGGCACCTGCGAGGATCTTCATCAGCGTGCTTTTTCCGGCGCCGTTTTCCCCCATCAGCGCGTGGATCTCACCGGGGAAAACCGTCAAATCCACGCCCTTGAGCGCGTGGAAATTGCCAAACGTCTTGGCAATATTGCGCATCTCTAAAACCGGGGTTCTGCTCATGGCGGATCTCCTGTGAATGTCGATATCTGCACTTCATCACAGGCGCGTAAATGCAAAATGTCAGAAGCTGTTCATATTTGTCATAGTTATGAATAGCTAATCGCCATCACATTTTCCTTTTCCCTCTCCCTGTGGGAGAGGGCCAGGGTGAGGGCACCAATCCGCAGAGGAGCCCAAACCCATGTCTTCACGCCCCCCGTTCTTCACCAGCGCCCGCGGACGCCTGCTGATTTTTAATCTGCTGGTGGTCGCCGTCACGCTGATGGTGAGCGGTGTGGCGGTGCTCGGCTTTCGTCACGCCAGCCAGATCCAGGAGCAGGTCCAACAGCAAACGCTGGATGACATGATCGGCAGCATGAACCTCGCCCGTGATACCGCAAATGTGGCAACGGCGGCGGTGCGGCTGTCGCAGGTGGTCGGTGCGCTGGAGTACAAAGGCGAAGCCGAGCGGCTGAAACAGACGCAGATGGCGCTGCGCCACTCGCTGGATCAACTTGCCGATGCGCCGCTGGCGCAGCAGGAGCCGGCGCTGGTGGCGCGAATTATTCGCAGGAGTAATGAGTTACAGGAGAGCGTGACGGGAATGCTGGAGCGCGGGCAAAAGCGGCATCTGGAGCGTAACGCGCTGCTCAGCTCGCTCTATCAAAGCCAAAGCTACCTGCGTCATTTGCAGGATATCAACCGCCGTTACGCGAGCAATGTGCCAGACGCCCGACAGCTTGCAGAGATGGACAGGCTGATCGTTGCCGCCATTGATACCCCTTCACCGCGCGCCACGGTGCAGCAGCTGGATGCAGTAACCGCGGGGTTACCCGCGAGCGCCCTGCAACCGGTGGCCAACCTGGTGCTCCCGGATTTTAATGATGAGCTGCGCAAGCTCGCACCACTGTCGACGCAGCTGGAGGAGAGCGAACTGTCCATCAGCTGGTACATGTTCCACATCAAGGCGCTGGTGGCGATATTAAACAGCGACATTAATCAGTACGTTGAACAGGTGGCGCAGGCTTCCCGGCTTCGCACGGCCCAGAGCCATCACGAGCTGCAATCCATCAGCGTGTTTATCAGCATCTTCGCGGTGCTGGCGCTGATCATCACCGGCTGTGCCTGCTGGTATATTTACCGCAATCTGGGCTCCAACCTGACGGCTATCTCAAGGGCGATGTCGCGTCTCGCTCATGGGGAGCAGGATGTGTCGGTGCCCGCGCTACAGCGGCGTGATGAGCTGGGGGAACTGGCGCGCGCGTTTAACGTTTTCGCCCGCAATACCGCTTCGCTGGAGCACACCACGCGGCTGCTGAAGGAGAAGACCTCACAGATGGAGGTTGACCGCATCGAACGTCAGGGGCTGGAGGAGGCGCTGCTGCACAGCCAGAAAATGAAGGCGGTCGGGCAACTGACGGGTGGCCTGGCGCATGATTTTAATAACCTGCTGGCGGTGATTATCGGCAGTCTGGAGCTGACCGATTCGGCATCACCGGACGCGCCGCGCATCACCCGTGCGCTTAAAGCCGCGGAACGCGGAGCCATGCTCACCCAGCGTCTGCTGGCCTTCTCGCGCAAGCAATCCCTGCATCCACATGCGGTAGAGATGAAGCCGCTGCTGGAGAACCTGAGCGAGCTGATGCGGCACTCGCTTCCCGCCACGCTGACGCTGGATATTGAAGCGCAAACCCCGGCCTGGCCCGCATGGATTGACGTCAGCCAGCTGGAAAACGCCATTATCAACCTGGTGATGAACGCCCGTGATGCAATGGAGGGGCAAAACGGTGTGATTAAAATTCGCACCTGGAACCAGCGTGTGACCCGTAGCGACGGGCGCAGGCAGGATATGGTCGCGCTGGAGGTGATTGACCACGGCTGCGGGATGTCGCAGGAGGTGAAATCGCAGGTCTTTGAACCGTTCTTCACCACCAAACAGACCGGCAGCGGCAGCGGGCTAGGGCTGTCGATGGTGTACGGCTTTGTGCGCCAGTCGGGTGGTCGCGTTGAGATCGAAAGCGCGCCGGGGCAGGGAACCACCGTGCGGCTCCAGTTGCCGCGCTCGACGCTGCCCGCGTTCTCCGATGATGTCGTGCTGGCGACCACGGCCCCGGCAGAAAGTGAGCTGCTTGTGCTGGTCCTGGAAGATGAGGCGGGCGTGCGTCAGACCCTGTGCGAGCAACTGCACCAGCTTGGCTACCTGACGCTTGAAGCCGAAAACGGCGAGCAGGCGTTGAACATGCTGGACGCATCACCGGATATCGGCATGTTTATCAGCGACCTGATGTTACCGGGCGGCCTGAGCGGTGCGGAGGTGATCGGCCATGTACGCAGCCACTATCCGCAGTTGCCGGTTCTGCTGATCAGCGGGCAGGATTTGCGCCCGGCGCATAACCCGCAGCTGCCGGACGTTCCGTTACTGCGAAAACCGTTCACCCGCGCACAGCTGGCGCAGGCGCTGCGCAAGGTGATGGTAATTTGAGATTCCTCCGCTACTCCCGCTAACAGCCAGTCATTACTTTAAGGCCAGTTCACCTGCGAGTCTGGCCTTATGAAACGTTACTCTACCGCTCTGTTATTGGGTCTGCTGACTTTAACCAGCCAACTGGCGCATGCCGATGTGATTGATGATGCTATTGGCAATATTCAGCAGGCGATCAACGACGCCTATAACCCCGGCAGCAGCCGTAATGACGATGACGACGATCGTTACGATCGCAGCCGTCAAACCGACAGCCGCCAGTACGACGATCGTCGCCGGCAGTTAGAAGACCGACGCCAGCGCTTAGACGAGCGTCAGCGGCAGCTGGATGACGACCGGCGTCGGTTAGAGGAGGATGAGCGCCGGTTAGAGGATGATTACGATCGGTGGTAAACCCCGGTTTCGCAACGCGTAGGCCGGGTAAGGCGCAGCCGCCACCCGGCAAAACCTAATCCAGCACCAGTACCATCCCGTCATACCCCGCTTCAATGCCGGACGGCAGCGGGTTATCCATCATCCAGACGTCAAACTGATGACTGATATGCGTCAGGATCACCTGCGGACAGCCAATCACCTCGTTCAGCGCAATCACCGTATTCAAATCACAGTGGTTGCGCGGCGTCTCCTGGCGCGGTTCATGGCTACAGTCAATAATCATCGCCTGCGGCTGATTATTTAGCAGAAACGTCACCGTTTTATCCGGTAGCCCGGCGGTATCAGAAAGCCACGCCACGCGGCTGTGGGCGGACTCGAGCAGATAGCCAAATGTGAGTTTTGAATGGTTGAGCGGCAGCGGCGTGACCCGCAAGCCCTGAAGTTCAAACGTCACAAACGGCTCCACCGTGTGGCTGAAATCGAGAAGGCCCGGATGTTTGAACAGGTCGTCACAGCCTGCGTCGTCCGGCGGACCGTAAACCGGAATGGTCGCCCCCACGCCCCAGCGCAGAGGAAACAGCCCCTGAACGTGATCCATATGATAGTGGGTAAGCAAAAACTGCCTGAAACTCCCTGCGGGCCAGTCGTCCATCAGGTGTGGAATACCCGCGTCCAGCAAGGTGACCGCATCGTTGAATTTCACCGCCGCGCTGCAGGGGCGACGGCGATAATTTTCCTGTAAACGCGCCCGTCGGCACGCCGCGCAGTCGCAGCCAAACACCGGCACCAGCTGCGCCCCTCCGGTTCCTGTCAGCGTGATCGTCAGACTCATAACGCACCTCTACAGCGGTTTGGTGAAGCGGAAATGGCTTTGCGTATACCCTTCACGTACATAAAAACGGTGCGCGTCCACGCGCTTCACGCTGGTGGAAAGCTCGGTCAGCTCGGCGCCTGCCTGGCGTGCGATCTCCTCTGCCCAGGCCAGCAGCTGGCTGCCCACTTTCAATCCGCGCGCCTGCGGCATCACCACCAGCTCCTGGATCTCGCCGATCCAGCGGGCGTGGTGCAGGTGAAACTGCATGTGCAGGCCGATCATCCCGATGATCTTCCCGTCCAGCTCGGCCAGCTGGTAGCGCATATTGTGATCCTGCAAGTTGGCCAGATACCCGGCGTGAAACGCCTGATGATCGAACTCGGCCTGCTTAAGTTCGCAGATCAGAGCGTAAACGATCGGCGCATCGTCGGCGGTGGCGGGGCGAAGCTGGCAGTCAGGCATGCTGTTTCTCCTTCTGGCGAATAAGCGATAGAAAGGTCTCGACTGACTGTAGCAAACTTCCGTCGTTATTGAGGAGATGGCAACCCGACGGGGTGTAGCGCGCCGCCCGTTCCAGCCGCTGGTCGATCTCGCGTGCGTTTTCGCGCCCCCGCTTTTGCAGCCGGCTACGCAGAACCTCCGGGGAAACCTGCAAACAGACCGGGAGCAGCGCCGCTTCGTACCGGGCGCGAGCCTGCGGGAGATGCGCCCGTGAGCCGTTAACCAGCACGTCGAACCCCGCGTGCAGCCAGAGGTCAATCTCAATGCCGACGCCATAGTAGTAACCGTTGGCATGCCAGCTTAGCGCCAGCAGGTTTTGTCCGGCGCGGGTAAAAAACTCCTGCTCGCTCAGGGCGATATGGTTTTCGCTTCCGGCGTTGGCATCGCGCGTGATATAGCGGTGCGCCACCAGCAGCTGTGAGTGTTCCCGCTGCCGTAACGCCGACAGCAGGCTGTCCTTCCCGGAGCCGGACGGGCCCATTAACCAGATGAGTCTTCCCATCAGAACACCCTTTTTCCCTGACGCCAGACGTGGTCGATATGAATGTGCTCGCCCTTACGGTGCGCCAGCACCAGATCGGCCCGTTTCCCCTCGGCAATTTCCCCGCGATCGTGAAGATTAAGCGCCGAGGCCGGGTTTTTCGTCACCAGACGAATTGCCTGCGGCAGCGTGAAGCTATTGCCTTCGTCGTCCGCGACGCGGAAGGCCGCGTCCAGCAGGCTGGCGGGGTAATAGTCAGATGAGAGGATATCCAGCAGGCCGAGGGAGGCGAGCTTGCTTGCCGCCACGTTGCCGGAGTGTGATCCGCCGCGCACGATGTTCGGCGCACCCATTAGCACGTTCATGCCATGCTTACGCGATGCCTCTGCCGCCTCGAACGTGGTGGGAAATTCGGCGATCACGCTCCCAAGCTGGTGGGATTCGCGGACATGATCGTGCGTGGCGTCATCATGGCTGGCCAGGGCAATATTACGGTCACGGCACATCGCGGCAATGGAGAGACGATTCGGCTGCGACCACCGCGCCGCAAGCTGGAGCTGCTCTTCTTCATAGCGCGCCATCTCGGCATCATTGAGCGCGTATTTGCCCTGATAGTATTCGCGATACTTTTCAATGTTGGCGAACTGGCGCTGCCCCGGCGAGTGATCCATCAGGGAAACCAGCGAGACCGGCTCGCGGCCCACCAGCTTTTCAAACAGCGGCAGGGTAGTGTGGTGCGGCAGCTCGCAGCGCAGGTGCAGGCGGTGCTCGGCGCGGTTGAGGCCGCGCTTTTGCGTCTCCTCCACGGCATTGATCATCTTCTCCAGGTTCTCCAGCCGATCGCCGCCGTCGCGCACGTCGCCGATCGCCACCGCGTCCAGCACCGTGGTGATGCCGCTGGCGACCATCAGCGCGTCGTGGCTGCTCATCGCTGAATGCGCGGGCCAGTCGACCTTCGGGCGGGGCGTGAAAAATTTATCAAGATTATCGGTATGCAGCTCAATCAGCCCCGGCAGCAGCCAACCGCCTTCGCCATCCATCGCGTCCGGTGAGCGGCTCTGGGTTTCAGCAAAGGCGCGGATGACACCGTCCCGGACCTCAACCGAGCCGTTCACGACCTCATTTTCCAGTACCAGCCTGACGTTATTGATAATCATACGTTTGTCCCCATCGGGTGCAGTCTGTCCGCCACGCGATGGCGTACGGCGTCGTCGTGGAAGATCCCGACGATCGCCGCGCCGCGCGCTTTGGCCTGTTCGATCAGTTCCATCACCGCTGCGCTGTTTTTACTGTCGAGCGAGGCGGTGGGTTCATCCAGGAGTAAAATCGGGTAATCGACGATAAAGCCGCGGGCGATGTTCACGCGCTGCTGTTCGCCGCCGGAAAAGGTCGACGGGGCGAGGTGCCACAGACGCTCCGGTACGTTGAGACGCGTCAGCAGGCTGGCGGCTTTAGCGGCGCAGGTTTCGCGCGGCACGCCGAGATCCAGCAGGGGCTGCATGACCACGTCCAGGGCAGAGATCCGCGGGATCACCCGCAGGAACTGACTGACCCAGCCGATCGTCGAGCGGCGTACTTCCAGCACCTTGCGCGCGGGAGCCTGGACCAGATCGACCCATTCATTGTTATGGCGGATATGAATATGGCCTTCGTCCGGCAGGTAGTTGGCATACAGGGAGCGCAGCAGGGTGGATTTTCCGCTGCCGGAATGGCCATGCAGCACCATGCATTCGCCGTTGCTGACCTCTAATGAGGCATTTTGCAGTACCGGCAGGCGGACACCGTTTTGCTGGTGGAGCACAAAGGTTTTACTGACATTTTCAACGTGGATCATTTTTGCCTCGCGATTCGTTTTGCCGGGTGGCGGCTTCGCCTTACCCGGCCTACGGGTGCGGTGTTCGTTTTGCCGGGTGGTGGCTTCGCCTTACCCGGCCTACAGGTGCGCTGTTCGTAGGCCGGGTAAGCGCAGCGCCACCCGGCAACAGCGCCCTCAATTCTGCAATACGGACGACACCAGCAGCTGGGTGTACGGATGATGGGGATCGTCGAGCACCCGGTCGGTCAGCCCACTTTCCACCACCTGACCCTGCTTCATCACCAGAAGACGGTCCGCCAGCAGGCGCGCGACGCCTAAATCATGGGTGACAATCACCACCGCCAGGTTCAGCTCCACCACCAGGCCGCGCAGCAGGTCGAGCAGGCGAGCCTGCACGGATACGTCCAGCCCGCCGGTCGGTTCGTCCATAAACACCAGCTTCGGATGGGTGACGAGATTGCGGGCAATCTGTAAACGCTGCTGCATGCCGCCGGAGAAGGTGGTCGGCAGGTCGTCGATGCGCGAGGCGGGGATTTCAACTTCCTCCAGCCAGTGCTGCGCCGTGGCGCGGATATTGCCGTAGTGGCGTGCGCCGGTGGCCATCAGCCGTTCACCGATGTTGCCCCCCGCTGACACCTGACGGCGCAGGCCGTCCATCGGGTGCTGATGCACCACGCCCCACTCGGTGCGCAGCAGGCGGCGGCGCTCGGCTTCGCTCATGCCGTACAGCGACACGCCCTCATACAAAATGTCGCCATTCTGCGGCGTCAGGCGCGCGGAGATGGACTTCAGCAGGGTGGTTTTACCGGAGCCGGACTCGCCGACGATGCCCAGCACTTCGCCCGGCCACAGCTCAAACGACACGTCGCTAAAGCCTTTGCCCGGCGCATAAAGGTGAGTCAGGTTGTTAACCGAAAGCAGCGGTTTCATTGGCTGTTCGCCTCGCTCTGTTGGCGGCAGTAATCGGTGTCGGAGCAGACAAACATCCGTTTGCCCGTGTCGTCCAGCACCACTTCATCCAGATAGCTGTGTTTGGATCCGCAGATGGCGCACGGCTCGTCCCACTCCTGCACCGTAAACGGGTGATCGTCGAAATCCAGGCTCTCTACGCGGGTAAACGGCGGTACGGCGTAGATGCGTTTTTCACGTCCGGCACCAAAAAGTTGCAGGGCGGGCATCATGTCCATCTTCGGGTTATCGAATTTCGGGATCGGCGACGGGTCCATCACGTAGCGGCCGTTCACCTTCACCGGGTAGGCGTAGGTGGTGGCGATATGGCCGAAGCGGGCGATGTCCTCATACAGTTTGACCTGCATGATCCCGTACTCTTCCAGGGCGTGCATGGTGCGGGTTTCGGTTTCCCGCGGCTCGATAAAGCGCAGCGGCTCCGGGATCGGCACCTGGAAAATCAAAATCTGATCTTCAATCAGCGGGGTCTCCGGAATGCGGTGACGGGTCTGGATCAGCGTCGCGTCTTCGGTTTTTTCAGTGGTGTTGACGCCCGTTACGCGCCTGAAGAAGTTGCGGATCGACACGGCATTGGTGGTGTCGTCTGCCCCCTGGTCGATGACCTTCAGCACGTCCGCTTCGCCAATCACGCTGGCGGTGATTTGAATACCGCCGGTGCCCCAGCCGTAGGGCATCGGCATTTCGCGGCCGCCGAACGGCACCTGGTAGCCGGGGATCGCCACAGCTTTAAGGATGGCGCGGCGGATCATGCGTTTAGTTTGCTCGTCCAGATAGGCAAAGTTGTAGCCGCTTAAGTTAGCCATTGGCGCGCTCCCGTTGCAGGCGTTTCAGCAGTTCCAGTTCGGCCTGGAAATCGACGTAGTGCGGCAGCTTGAGGTGCGAGACAAAGCCCGCGGCCTCAACGTTATCCGCGTGGGCCAGCACGAACTCTTCGTCCTGTGCCGGGCCTGCAATATGCTCGCCGTAGTCCGGCGCCTGGAGCGCACGGTCAACCAGCGCCATCGCCATCGCCTTGCGCTCGCTCAGGCCATACACCAGCCCGTAGCCGCGGGTAAAGTGTGGATCTTCATTTTCTGGCGCGACAAAACCGTTGACCATTTCGCACTCGGTCATCAGCAGTTCGCCGATGTTCACCGCAAACCCCAGCTCTTCTGGCACAATTTCGACATCGAGATAGCCGCTGCGGATCTCTGCCGCGAACGGGTGGTTGCGCCCGTAGCCGCGCTGCGTGGAGTAGGCCAGCGCCAGCAGATACCCTTCGTCGCCGCGCATCAGCTGTTGCAGACGGGACGAGCGCGAACAGGGATAGACCGGCGGCGTGCGGGTGATGTCATCCGGTGTGCTGCCGGTGTCTTCTTCCGCCTTCGCCAGCCCCTGGTTTGCCAGCAGGCTAAAGACGTGCGGGGAGGCGTCTTGTTCAGCATCAGAGGCGCTGAGCTGCGGTGTTTCACCGTTTGCCAGCAGAGCGAAGTCCATCAGACGATGGGTGTAGTCGTAGGTGGGGCCAAGCAGCTGGCCGCCAGGAATATCTTTATACACCGCAGAAATACGGCGCTCTAAACGCATTTCCGCCGTATTTACCGGCTCGCTCACCGCCAGCTTCGCAAGCGTTGTGCGGTAAGCGCGCAGCAGGAAGATGGCTTCCACGTTATCGCCGCTGGCCTGTTTCAGCGCCAGTGCCGCCAGCTCACGGTCCGCGATGCCGCCTTCGGTCATCACGCGGTCGACGGCCAGGTTTAACTGCTGTTCAATCTGGGCGACGCTCAGCTCGGGAAGAGCGTCATCCCCCCGGCGTCTGTGCGCCTGCAAGGCATGGGCGGCGGCGATCGCCTTCTCGCCCCCTTTGACGGCAACGTACATCAGCACACCTCCACGTGGGTAGTTCGCGGGATCGCCAACAGGCGCTCGCCGCAGGTCAGGAGCAGGTCAATGCCGAGCGGGAACGGATGCGGACGCTCGGTCAGCTCATGGATGATGCACTCCGGCAGCTGGGGGGCGACCATCCGCTCGTCGGCGATGCCTGCACCCGTCAGGCGAAGCATGCGACCACCGCTCAGGCTGGAGACTTGCAGGATCAGCGTGGCGCTAGTTTCCGGTGCGACGGCGCTGCCTTCGCTCAGGGCGTTAAGCTGCTCGTGGCTGATTTGCTCGTCTGCCACGGCGAAGACCGCCTGCTGGGGCTGCTCGACCAGCGGCGCGTTGGTATGAAAGCGCAGGTTCTGGCTGGCGATATCGTTCAGCAATGCCCCTGACAGCCATACCGGCGTGTCGTTGTCCGCCAGCGTCAGCAGCACGCTGGTAGAGGCGAGATTCAACGGCAGCCAGCCCTGCGAAAGCTGGTGCAGCGAGACGATCACGCCGGGCTCGCTCATGCCTTTCAGCAGGCGACGGAAACTCTGTTGGGCATCCTGGACGGCCAGGGTAAAGGCAGGTTGAAGCGTCATGCGTTGTCTCCGCGAACGAGCGTAAAGAAGTCGACCCGGCTGGTATTCACTTCGGCCTGACGCGCGGCAAGGCGTGCGGCGCGGTCAGCTTCCAGCGGGGCAATAAGGGTTTCCATTAAGGTCTGAAAATGCGGCTGTTCCTGTAAAAGCGCGTCGATAACCGCGCAGCGCTCGGCGTGCGTTTTGTCGCGTCCAAGTACGTAGCCGTAGCCCAGCGTGCCGCTGCTCAGGCGGATCACCGCGCGGGTGAGGGTGGCATCGCCGGCGAAGAAGCGCTCGCCGGTGCCGCCCATGCGTGCCTGGATCTGCACCAGGCCGATCTCCGGCGCGCGGATCGTGTCGTAGTCCGGCGTCAGGCCGAGCGCGTTCATGCGGGCAGCCAGCGCAGCAGGCTGGCTGTGGGCCAGCACGCGCATCCAGCGCTGACGAGTGGAGGTGTCGAAGTGCATTCAGTGCTCCATGGTAAATTCAATCATGTCGGCGCGGGTCAGGCTGACGGAGTATTCCGTTGCGTTGACGTCGCCGTCACGGTGGTTGAGGGTGCGCACGCAGAGCAGCGGGGCCATGTTGGGGATCTCCAGCACCTTGCTCTCTTTAGACTGCGCGCGGCGGGCGCTGATGCGCGTCTGGGTGCGTTTGAGCGCGATACCCGTCGCCTCCTGAAGAAAATCATGCAGGGAACCGCTGGCGAAATGTTGCAGCACGGGCCAGAGGGAGAGGTCCGCGAAGTAGTGGTCGATCTGACAGACCGCCACGCCGTTCACCCGGCGCAACGTGCGCAGGTGAACGACGTTGTCGCCCTCCTGAATCCCCAGCGCGTCCGCTACGTGGCGGGAGGCCGGGCGCAGGACAGACAGCAGCTTTTCGCTGGTGGGGTGGCTGCCCTGATCGAGCAGGTTCTGGCTAAAACGCGCCTGAGCATTGAGCGGGTAGTCAAACGGACGCATCAGCACCAGCACGCCGACGCCCTGACGACGCTGGACCCAGCCGCGTTCCACCAGCTGATCGATGGCGCGACGCAGGGTGTGGCGATTCACTTCGTAGCGGTCGGCAAGCTGCTGCTCGGCAGGCAGGTAGTCGCCGCACCGATAGTGCGTGCGCAGCTCCACTTCGAGCTTTGCCGCAATCTCTTGCCAGCGGGTAGGGTAACTGGTCGGATGTCTGGATAAGTGCATACCAATCAAAGCCTCGCTTCTCAGATGAAGTGCTTACGCAAGCGTTGAGAGAGGAAATCCAGCAGGCTGACGGTGACGATGATAAGCACCATCAATGCGCAGGTTTGCTGGAACTGGAAACCGCGAATCGCTTCCCACAGGGTGACGCCAATACCGCCTGCGCCCACCATGCCGACCACGGTGGCGGAGCGAACGTTGGACTCGAAGCGGTATAGCGAATAGGAGATGAGCAGCGGCATGACCTGCGGCAGGACGCCGTAGAGGATCTCTTCGATTTTGTTCGCGCCGGTTGCGCGGATGCCTTCCACCGGGCCGGGCTCGATGGCTTCAACCGCCTCGGAAAGCAGCTTGGAGAGCACGCCGGTGGTGTGAATGAACAGCGCCATGACGCCCGCGAACGGACCGAGGCCGACGGCGACCACGAACAGCATCGCAAAGACCATTTCGTTGATCGCACGACAGGCGTCCATCAGGCGGCGCATGGGCTGGTATATCCACCACGGCACGATGTTTTCAGCGCTCATCAGGCCAAACGGAATGGAGAGAATAACGGCCAGCGCGGTGCCCCAGACGGCGATTTGCAGGGTGACCGCCATTTCACTGAGGTAGTCCTGCCACTGGCTGAAGTCCGGCGGGAAGAAGTCGGCGGCGAAGGTCGCCATATTGCCCGCGTCTTTGAAGAGCAGCAGCGGATCCATTTCCGCGCCCTTCCAGGAGATAACCAGCACCGCCAGCAGGATGGCCCAGCTTATGAGCGAGAACCAGCTGCGCTTTGGCGGCGGGAGGGTGATGGTTTGCATGTTGGCTCCTTAATCTGTTCTCCCTCTCCCTGTGGGAGAGGGCCGGGGTGAGGGCATCAGCGTGCGCCTTTCCCCCTCACCCTAACCCTCTCCCTCAAGGGAGAGGGGACTTGAGTTACTGCACCGCTTTATTCACGCTGGTCATCGCGCCGAGCGCGGCGGTCAGGCGGTCGAGATCGTCCAGCTGCGCCTGAATTTCCGACACTTTGCTGGTCTTCTCTTCTTCCTTCAGACCTTTGTTGTCCTTCACGCCCTGCATCTGTTTAAACAGCGCCAGCTGGCGAATCGGCACCAGCTGCAAATCGCTGGACGCGCGGAACGGTGCCCAGCCCAGGTGCGCCAGCACCGCTTTCTCTTCCGGCGTTTTGCCGTAGTTCATAAAGAAGTCGTAGACCTTGTCTTTGGTGCTTTCGGAGAGGTTTTTACGCCACACAATCGGGTCGCCCGGGATCAATGGCGATTTCCAGATCACCTTCAGCGCTTTCAGCTTGTCCGGCGCGGAGGTCTTCAGCTTGTCGAGGTTTTCAGTGTTGTTGGTGGCAACGTCTACCTGTTTGTTCGCTACGGCCAGGGCGTTGGTTTCGTGGCTGGCGTTGACCGTGCGCTTGAAGTCGCTGGCGGAGATGTTGTTTTTCGCGAAGACGTAGTAACCCGGGACGAGGAAGCCGGACGTAGAATTCGGGTCGCCGTTACCAAAGGTCAGCTCTTTGCGTTTGGCGAGCATATCGTTGAGGTTGTTGATCGGGCTGTCTTTGTTAACGATCAGCACGCTCCAGTAGCCCGGGGAGCCGTCTGCTGCAACGGTCTGGGCAAAGACCTGGCCGTTGGCGCGATCTACCGCTTCCATGGCAGAGAGGTTGCCGTACCACGCGATGTCGACTTTGTTGAAGCGCATTCCCTGGATAATGCCCGCGTAGTCCGGGGCGAAGAAGGCGTTCACTTTGATCCCCAGTTTGGTTTCCATATCTTTCAGGAACGGTTCCCACTGCGGCTTCAGGTTTTGCTGTGATTCCGTTGAAATGATGCCAAAGTTCAACGCTTTTTCCTGTTCCTCTGCCCAGGCCGGGCTTAACAGGGTGCTGATGCTGAACATGCTGGTGAAGGCCAGCGCGGCAACGGCTTTGTAGTTCATTTCCATTCCTCGTTATCGGGGCGTTAAGCAGCCTGCGCGCGTTCTTCGACGCGGTTTACGCTGCGGTAGAGATGATCAAAACGTTCGTTATCAAACTGATGGCTGGCGCCATCGAAGAACACGTGGCCCTGACGCAGGGCGACGATGCGCTCGCAGTAGCGCAGGGCGTAATCCACCTGATGCAGCGTCACCACCACGGTGATGCCGTCGTTCTGGTTGATGTCGCGCAGGGTTTCCATCACGATGCGGGCCGATTCCGGATCCAGCGAGGCGATAGGCTCATCGGCCAGAATGATTTTGGCTTTCTGCATCAGGGCGCGGGCGATGGCGACGCGCTGCTGCTGTCCGCCGGAGAGCGTTGAGACGCGCTGGTAGGCAAAATGCGCCATGCCGACGCGGGTCAGCGCCTGTAAGGCTTCTTGTTTCTGGGAAGGGGAGAACCAGCGCAGGCAGGTGCGCCAGAACGGGGTGCTGCCGAGCGCGCCAATCAGCACGTTCTCGAGCACCGTCAGGCGGTTCACCAGGTTGAACTGCTGAAAGATATAGCCCGTCTGCGCGCGGCTTTTGCGAATATCGCTCGCCAGACGCCCCGCATGTTGCACGGTGTTACCCAGCAGCTCGACGCGGCTTTCCGGCGTTTTGTCACAGGTAATGAGGCCGCTTAAGTGACGAAGAAGGGTGGATTTTCCTGAACCGGATGGCCCCAGCAGCGCCACCATTTCGCCCTGCTGGACGGTCAGATCAACGGCATGCAGCGCCTTGTTGTGATGGAAGGTTTTGCTCAGTTTCTCGACGCGAATGACAGTTTGCATGTGCTGGGCCTCACGATAAATGTGGCCTCATGCTGGCGCATCAATATGACATTCAGGTTAAGTGTTGGTTGCGGGAGTTTGAAGAGTTGAGGGGGATTTGATGACAATCACCGTAGGCCCGGTCAGCGCAGCGCCACCGGACGCTGTTGCCGGATGCGCTGCGCTTATCCAGCCTACGATTTAACGACGTTAATCATCCACGGCACGCCGTATTTGTCGGTCACAGTGCCGAATCCGTGCGCCCAGAAGGTCTCCTGCCAGGCCATTTCAATATTGCCGCCATCGGCGAGGTTGTCGAACCAGCGCTTGCCTTCCGACACATCCTGGGTGTCGAGCACCAGTGTGAAACCCGCGTATTGCGCGCTGCTGCCAGGCGGTATCCCGTCGCTCATCATAATGTCGCTGCCCGCGATGCGGACGTTAGAGTGGGCGATGGCGGTATCCGGGAAGTTCATGCCGGACGGACAGCCTTCTTCGCTGTTTTCGTCTTTAGGCATTTCGCCGAAGGTGATTTTGTAGAGGAGTTCTGCGCCGACGGCCTGCTGATAGAAGGCGGTGGCCTCCGCACAGTTGCCGGCGAAAGAGATGTAGGGACTTAACGGCATAATCTTTACCTCACGTAAGAAAAGCCCGTTAAGTGTAGTTCCCGGACGCCCGGTAAGCGAAGCGTCACCGGGCGGGTCAATCAGTTCTTTTTCACGAACTCAGATTTCAGTTTCATCGGACCGAAGCCGTCAATTTTGCAATCGATATTATGATCGCCTTCAACAAGACGGATGTTTTTCACTTTGGTACCAATCTTCAGCATGGAAGAACTGCCTTTTACCTTCAGATCTTTCACAACGGTAACGCTGTCGCCGTCTGACAGCAGGTTGCCGTTCGCGTCTTTCACAATCAGCGTATCGCTGTCCTGCGCAGGCTCCGCATCGTTCCATTCATGGGCGCATTCCGGGCAAACGAACATGCCATTGTCTTCATAGGTGTATTCAGAATTGCATTTCGGGCAGTGTGGAAGTTGCATGTTGGTATCCTCAAAAGTGTTAACACGCTGGAAAACGCCAGCTAAATGACGGCAGTGTGCCGAAAAAGGCAGCGAGTATAACGCAAATCCCCACTTTTGTCGGTGATATTGTTTTAGAAAAATAGCGCAAAAATGCGTAAAAGATGACACGAACTGTCAGTGAATTAAGGGAAGCTTATGCCCTGCACGGCAGTGATCGTTATGATGATAAATATATCGAATATTTTATTACAGCAAATTGCTACGCTGTGCCATTTCGGATAAGGTGAAGGAACAAGCCGTTATTTATCTATCCTTTCTGATGCTATACATCTTTTGGTGTCAGGGAATACCTCTCTTTTTTGGTGGGTAAATAACGATGATATCTCCTGATGTTTCCTGAAAATGCGTTTTGTCTATTTACTTTTGGTCTTCTGACCAGAGGGATGTTTTACACGTATTAGAAGGGTGAGATTTAAATTCTCATTATCTTCAGTTATTTGTATTAAATGAACATGTTTTCCATACGTGATCATATAAGCCTGAACAGTATAATTAAAAAACGTGGCTTAATAAAAGTAATAAATTTGCGTTAAGGGAAGGCTTTTATCATGCACACACAGACCATATTTGAATTAAGCCAGGAAGCCGAACGTTTGTTACAGCTGGCTCTGAACAATCTTGATTCATTAAAATCAATGCCGATTGCAAAGCTGGATAGCACAGCCGCTGCCATAAGCGGCGTTAATAACAACGTTTTGCCATTACATTTTAGCGCGCGGGGTGTCGACGCTCAGCAGGCGTTGCTGAATAACGAATTACGCAAAATAACCCGCCTCGAAATGGTGCTGGCGATTGTGGGTACCATGAAAGCGGGAAAATCGACCACCATTAATGCGATTGTGGGTACGGAAGTGCTGCCGAACCGCAATCGTCCGATGACGGCGCTGCCCACGCTGATCCGCCATACGCCGGGCCAGAAGGAGCCGGTGCTGCATTTTTTGCACGTTGCGCCCATTGATACCCTGATTTCCCAGTTGCAGACGAAATTGTGCGATAAAGATCGCGGCAAGCTGGCGCGGCGTCTGGAAATCGACAAGGACATGAATACGCTGCTGGAGCGCATCGAAAGAGGTGAGGCGTTCGGAAAACATCACCTGGGCGCGGAGCCCATCTTTCATTGTCTGAAAAGCCTGAACGATCTGGTGCGGCTTTCTCAGGCGCTGGGCGTGGAGTTTCCTTTTTCTGAGTACGCCGCGATTGAACATATTCCGGTGATTGAGGTGGAATTTGTGCACCTCGCCGGTCTGGATGCGCACCTGGGGCAACTGACGCTGCTCGACACGCCGGGGCCGAACGAGGCCGGTCAGCCGCACCTGCAAAAAATGCTCAGCGAGCAGCTGGCGCGCGCCTCTGCCGTGCTGGCGGTGATGGACTATACCCAGCTTAAATCCATTTCCGACGCCGAGGTTCGGCAGGCAATTTCGGCGGCGGGGAAATCCGTGCCGCTTTACGCCCTGGTCAACAAATTCGATCAGAAAGATCGTAACAGCGACGATGAAGAGCAGGTACGGGCGATGATTTCCGGCACGCTGATGAAAGGGAATATTTCTCCGGGACAAATTTATCCGGTCTCTTCCATGTGGGCCTACCTGGCAAACCGCGCCCGCTATGAGATGAACACCCATGGGCGGCTTCCCGATCATCAGGATCAGCGTTGGGTGCAGGATTTTGCCGAGGCCGCGCTGGGCCGCCGCTGGCGTACGGCCGATCTCGACGATAGTGACCATATTCGCCATGCGGCGGATCTGCTGTGGGAGGATTCGCTGTTCGAACAGCCCATCCGCAAGCTGATTTACGCGGCTTACGCCAACGCCTCGCTGTTCGCCCTTCGGTCGGCATCGCATAAGCTGCTGAACTATGCGCAAAATGCCAGAGAATACCTGGATTTTCGCCATCAGGGACTGACGGTCGCCTTTGATGAGCTGGAGCGGAATATTAAGCGCCTGGAAGAGGACATGGCGATGCTGCGTCAGCGGCAGAGCGTAGTGAGCGATGAGGTCCAGCATGAAGTTGAAGAGGCGCTCAACGCAGCGGATGCATTTCTGCTTAGTCAGAAAGGCGAACTTCACCAGGCGCTGGACGACATGTTTAGCCGCCCGTTAATTCTTGATTTAGCCGGGCGCGAGCCATCCAGCATGCGTACAGACGACACGGATGAGAACCAGCAGCTGGTGCTTGACGATGAAGGGCAGGCACAGATTGTCCTGAGCAAGATCCGATCGTCATGCGAGCAGATTTTGCTGAATGCGCAGAGCAGAATTAGCCGGGAGCTGGCGTTACGCTTCGATCAGCTGGAGTCTACGCTCGCCCGATCGTTGAATGAGGCGATGCGCCCCATCGAGATGCAAATTAAGGAACAGCTCAGTCATGCCGGCTTTCGGGCGCGGATTAGCTTTCCGGCGTTTCAGGCAAACCAGCTTAACTTCAATACGCGCGGCTTATTTAATGATGCCATTGTGCAGGACACCCCTCCCGCCAGTCAGCCTGCAGGGGCGGGCAGCGTACGTAATACCGTCTCGCGCTGGCTCAATCATCCCGGCTGGGGCTGGGAAGCGTATGTGGAGACGCGCACCCGATATGTCATCGATATCGCCCAGCTTCATGGCAAATTTACGCAGCATACCGATCAGTTTTGCGATCAAATTCGTAAAGCTTTGGCCGCGCAGGTCGATGTCTCTGTTACGGCAGGTATGGCAACGTTTTTTGCAGAGTTTTCGTTGTGCCTGACCGGGTTACAGGAAAGCTTGCGTGATAGCCTTGCCGTGCGGCAGCAGAATGAGCATTCAACCCGGGCGCTTAGCCAGTTGTTGAAGCAAAGTATGACCACAGCGGCGTGGATTCAGGAAGATACCAGACTGTTACGCGATGATATTCAAACCTTATTCGCGGCAGAGCAACCATGACAACACAGCTACTGGACGGTCCCGGGCGGACGCTGGAGTGTATTCATCCAAAATTTATGGTCGATTTGGTCCAGGGGGCGGATGCTGCTCGTCACACCCTCCTGGGGCCACAGCAACTGCAATTTCGTGAGCGTTTGACGCAGGAGATCGTTACGCAGACCCGGTTGCGGCCATGGGCAATGGCGGGAATGCTCAACGAAAATGCAGCACTGCGGCTGGGTCTGGCGGAGAAACTGGCCGGTATGCTCGACCCCGGACACCTGGCGCTGACCCGCATGTCCGACAAGCTGGTAGCCCTGCGCCAGCAGGTTAATCCACGCCTCCCTCAACCTTCCGGATTGTTGCAACAGTACGAGGCGCTCTCCGCACATTTCAACCAGCGTGCCGCCTATAAAGAGAAAGCGCTCGCGCAGCGTGGCCTTACGGTTCAGGCGGGTGAGCACAGCGAGCAAATTTTTACCCGCTGGCGAGCCGGGCAGTATGACGGCTGGTCGCTGGCTGGCCGCTGCTTTATCGTGCTGGAAGAGTTGCGCTGGGGCGCGTTTGGCGATGCCTGTCGTCTGGCGAATAGTGATGTGGCGGCCATGCTGAAAGATAACCTGCGCAGCATGGCCGCAAACTATCTGGCACAGGGGATTAATGCTTCTCCCACCACCCGGCATTTTTACCATCAGTGGCTGACGACGCCCGCTTCTCCTGGTCTGATGGATTATAAAGATATGCTTGGCTGGCTGGGGGACTGGTGTCAGGCGGATAAACATCCGGTGAGCTGGTCAGTGACGCAGAGCTGGCAAACGGTCGCGCTGGGTATGCCGAGACTCTGTTCGGCAAAACGGCTGGTGGATGGCATGGTGGAAGAGATATTTAGTGCGTGATTGCCCCCTCTTTTTAAGGAGGGGGCGAATGGCTTAGTGGTGCATTTCTACCGCTTTCGGCTCTGCCTGGGTTTCCGGAACCTGTCCAAAACGTCTGGCGTACAGCGCCGTGATGATCGGGACCAGAATCGCCGTCACAATCACGCTGGCGGCAACCAGGGCCGTGGCGGAAGCCGCCACCGGTTCAAAGGCCGGGTTAATCTGGGCGATAATCACCGGGTTAGCTACCGCAGCGCCTGCGGCCGACGAGGCGGCCACACCTGCGGTTCCGTTACCGCCCCCGATGACGCGGTCTGCAATAATTAGCGGAATACCCGTGATGACGATGACGGCAACACCCAGCACAATACCCAGCAGGCCGGTTTCCAGAATCACGTTCAGATTGATGGTATTGCCCAACGCGAAGCCGAAGAACGGGATCAGTACCGGGGTGGCTTTGCTGAAGAAATCGCGCAGATCGTGATCGAGGTTGCCTAGCGCAAAACCAATCAGGAACGGCAGGATCGCCCCGACAAAATGGTGGGGTTCAAAGGAGGCAAGGCCGGCAGAACCCAGAATCAGCATGGTCATCAGCGGACCCGACTCCAGGGACATCAGCACGAACGCGCCTGATTCTTCTTTGGTGCCATATTGATTCATCAGGCTGGCATAGAGACCGCCGTTGGTCATATCCATTGCTGAAACAATGGCCAGAACGGATAATCCGGCGAAGAATCCGGTCTGTATGCCATTCTCCGGAATGAACATCGCGCAGATCATGGCAACGACCCAGGCGACCGCAATTTTAGTAATGACCAGCGTCCCTGATTTACGTAATACCGTACCAGTTGCACGTAAATTAATAGATGCGCCGATGCAAAAGAACCAGACTGCCAGAATCGGCACCGTTCCAGTGATCATACCTTTTGTAAAACCGCCAAAATAAGCACCGGTATTCGGGGCCAGCGTATTTAATATCGCGCCAAGTACCAGCGGTACCAGCATCATCCCGCCCGGGATGCGTTCTATTGTTGCTTTAATCTTCATCATTAACCCTCACATCTCGCCCGCGTGGCTGGCGGAAATCTCAAAAAATAGATCAACAAATTCAAATGATTGCCTTTTTTGAAGACCAATCGATTCGTTACTTATGCTGTAAAGCGAAATTCAGGTGCTTAGCATTCCTTCATTTGAAAGCCGCTGGGATATTGTGTTCGGGTTTATCATGCGATCTTTGGAATTGCGATTCAATGAAAATAAAACACTGTTTTAGTTATCTGCGTCACATATTGAATGTAAACAGGAATGCCCGCTGTTAATAATTAAATTTTGTGTAAATTCGATGTGAAGAAATGTGATTGTTTTTTGTTTTAAGAGGAATAATAACGGGTGTTAAGATGTGCTTGATAAAGGGGGTGAGAATGACCTTATTTATCGTGGATTGACAAAACCTGAAGCCAACTTACGAACCGGAAAAATATATGTGAAGTTGATCACATATATAAACGCTGGTAGGGTAAAAAGGTCTTTAACTGCCCAGACAGGCGTCAACAGGTTCGGTTGTATTGAGGTAAAACGTCAATGTAAGTAAACCTGCTACGCTTGAATAAGGAGATTCGCATGGAGCGGATCTCTGGTTCACAGCTTGCAAATGCGCTGTGAAACGGACGGGGCTGAGTCTACGAGGAAAGCTATGCTTAGAAGGAAAAAAGTAAAACCCATCACGCTGCGCGATGTCACCATTATTGATGATGCGAAACTGCGCAAAGCGATTACGGCGGCCTCGCTCGGTAATGCGATGGAGTGGTTCGATTTTGGTGTCTACGGCTTTGTTGCCTATGCGCTTGGTAAAGTGTTCTTCCCCGGTGCCGATCCCAGCTTGCAGATGATTGCCGCGCTGGGTACGTTCTCTGTTCCCTTCCTTATTCGCCCTCTCGGTGGCCTGTTCTTCGGCATGCTGGGTGATAAATATGGTCGCCAGAAGATCCTGGCTATTACTATTGTCATCATGTCGATAAGTACATTCTGTATCGGCCTTATTCCGTCCTATGCGACCATTGGTATATGGGCACCGATCCTGCTGTTGATCTGTAAGATGGCGCAGGGCTTCTCCGTTGGCGGCGAATATACCGGTGCATCGATTTTTGTCGCCGAGTATTCTCCGGACCGAAAACGCGGCTTTATGGGCAGCTGGCTCGACTTTGGTTCGATTGCCGGGTTTGTCATGGGCGCGGGAGTTGTGGTTCTGATTTCAACTGTAGTGGGTGAAGAGAACTTCCTCGACTGGGGCTGGCGTATTCCGTTCTTCCTGGCGCTGCCGCTTGGCATCATCGGTCTTTACCTGCGTCACGCCCTGGAAGAGACGCCTGCGTTCCAGCAGCACGTTGAAAAGCTGGAGCAGGGCGACCGTGAAGGGTTGCAGGATGGCCCGAAAGTGTCGTTCAAGGAGATTGCGACCAAACACTGGCGCAGCCTGCTGACCTGTATCGGTCTGGTGATTTCCACCAACGTGACCTATTACATGCTGCTGACATACATGCCGAGCTATCTGTCGCATAACCTGCACTACTCGGAAGACCACGGTGTGCTGATTATTATCGCCATCATGGTAGGCATGCTGTTCGTGCAGCCGATTATGGGTCTGCTGAGCGACCGCTTTGGCCGTAAGCCATTCATTATTCTCGGTAGCGTCGCGCTGTTCGCGCTGGCAATCCCGGCCTTTATTCTGATTAACAGCAATGTGCTGGGGCTGATTTTCGCCGGTCTGCTGATGCTGGCGGTGATCCTCAACTGCTTTATCGGGGTGATGGCTTCTACGCTACCGGCAATGTTCCCGACGCATATTCGCTACAGTGCGCTGGCGGCAGCCTTTAATATCTCCGTTCTGATTGCGGGCCTGACGCCGACGCTTGCTGCTTCACTGGTGGAGAGCACGCAGAACCTGATGATGCCTGCTTACTATCTGATGGTTATTGCGGTGATTGGCCTGATTACCGGTATTACTATGAAGGAGACGGCGAACCGTCCACTGAAAGGGGCAACGCCTGCGGCGTCCGATATTCAGGAAGCGAAGGAGATCCTGCGCGAGCACTACGATAACGTAGAGCAGAAGATTGAAGATATTGACGCAGAGATTGAAGAGCTTCAGAAAAAACGTTCTCGCCTGGTTGACCAGCATCCGCGAATTAACGAGTGATAAAAAACCCGCCGCTGGCGGGTTTTCTTTTATTAGCATCCTGCGGCGATATAGTCGCCGCTGACGCTGACGGGGATCACCGTCAGGAAGAGGATAGTTGCGAACAATATCAGAACAACTCCTCCGGCTATTTTGACCATCGGCATTACCCAGTTCAGGGAAGTGCCGCCACTAAACCAGGCTACTGTGCGTTCACGCGCGTAACGTACTGCCAGCGACAGCCCCATAATCGACAGCGCCGTGCCCAGCGACATTGTCATCACAGCAGCAATTCCCCAGCTAATAATGCCGAGCGCATTCGAGAACATCAGGATCATAATTGCTCCGCTGCACGGGCGTGCGCCAATGGCCAGCACCACGCCCAGACGGGTTTTCCAGTCGCTTTTAGCCAGATCCACCCCTACGCCGTGATGGCCGCAGCCACAGTGTTCATTATGCTGATGATGCGGCTTGATGGCGCTAATCGCCATTTTGCGCGGACGCAGGCTGCTGAGCGCCTGATAAATGATAAACGCACCGAAGGCGGCAATCAGTAAGGCGCTGATTTTCTCGACGTACCAACGGCTGGTACTGATATCTCCTGATGCGAGGTTCAATCCAACCGCCAGGATAAAGACAAAGAGGATCGCGCTGACGCCCTGCATCAGGCTACCGATAAACGGTACGACGCGTGCCGCGAGCTGGCTCTCTTTATTGGTGCTGAGATACGTGGCGACGATAAATTTGCCGTGTCCTGGTCCAACGGCATGGAGTACACCATAAAGAAACGCACCGGTTAACAACCACAGCCCACCGCTGTACTGATGATTATTAAGTTGCAGTAAATACATCACCAGATAACGGTGCAGGGTGATCTGAGCGGCGAGGCACCACTGAATAAAAGCATTCCAGTGCGTATGCAGTGCGAAACCTGCCATAAGTAACACCAGCACGGCGAGCCCGGCGGTTGGGATACGCCAGTCACGTTGAAGTCGTTGTGTCGTCATCAGGTTGGTCTGCGAGAGGAATATTTACCGCTAGTATAGTGTTCAATTAGCGGGATCGCACCGGGATCGTCAATGGATTGTGGATAACTCTGTGCGTAAAAGGGTATAAGGCGGGGTTTTGCTGGGGAATACAGCAGTCAGTCATTTTTTTGCAACTTTTCTGTTGCGGTCGCTCGGGAACTCCCTATAATGCGCCTCCATCGACACGGCGGATGTGAATCACTTCACAGACTACCCGGTCGGTTGAAGAGAAAAAATCCTGAAATAACGGGTTGACTCTGAAAGAGGAAAGCGTAATATACGCCACCTCGCGACAGAGCGCTGAAGCGCGTCGCAACTGCTCTTTAACAATTTATCAGACAATCTGTGTGGGCACTCAAAGTGACATGGATTCTTAATGTCCTCGGACACTAAATGAATACCAAGTCTCAGCGAGTGAACACGTAATTCAT